>JACCRK010000104.1 GCA_013813565.1 Herpetosiphonaceae bacterium | reverse complement strand
TGAGCAGCGGCGCATCGTCGGGGCGGATGGCCAGCTTACAGCAGATGGTGCGGGTTGTTTTCGGCACACTCATGGACACAGAATAGCATGTATGTTCGTCATATGCAAGCGGTGGGCGGCCTCCTTGTCGGCTCAGGATGTCCTGAGTCCTCCCTCGGCCGCATTCCTCCCACCGGGTACCCTCTGGGTGAAGCCGGTGGGTCTCCTGCGGCGGTTTCTATGATTCAACGCTTCAAACCAGGACTGCTCGCTGTGCTCCGCCGGCTCGGGCTACGCGCACAGCCGGCGCCGACACCAGCCTATCAGCGCGGACGTGGCACCTATGGGCATCCCACGGTGCTGGATTGGGGCGAGGGCGCCAAACTTTCGATCGGCGCCTTCTGCTCGATCGCCAACGGAGTGACTATCCTGCTTGGCGGCGAGCATCGCACCGACTGGGTGACCACCTATCCCTTCAGCGAGCTCTGGCCCGGCGCCCGCCATATCAAAGGCCATCCCAAGACCAAGGGTGATATTGTTATCGGCAATGATGTGTGGATTGGCCGCAATGCAACGCTGCTCTCGGGCATTACCGTTGGCGACGGGGCCGTGATTGGCAGCGAGGCGGTGGTGGGCAAAAACGTTGCGCCGTACACCATCGTCGCCGGCAACCCGGCGGTCTGCGTCAGACAGCGATTTTCGGCCGAGATCGTCGCTCAGCTGGCGGCGATCGCCTGGTGGGACTGGGCCGATGCCGAGATCGAGTCCGCAATCCCGTTTCTGCTCAGCCCCGATATTCAGGCCTTCATTGACTACGCGCAGACGCGCCGCGCATCCGCGTAACTCATTGGGTGATAAGGTCACTTGATCGCCGATTTCGACCATTCGCGTTTATAATATGCGCAGCTTTCTGCTATTTCCTTTCGGAGGTTAGTATGTCAACCCAACGAATTCGCCAGCTGGCTGCGGCTGGCCGGCTACGCGGAATGGACGCGATTATCCTGATGCCCGGCCCCAATCTGGCCTACCTGACCGGGCTGTCGCTGCACCTCAGCGAGCGGGTGGCCCTGGCGATCATCCCCACCGATGGCCGCGATCTGCTGATTGTGCTGCCGGGGCTGGAGCAGCCGCGGGCGCAGAGCGAGTTTCAGGCCGGCGTGCCGGTGCAGTGGTTCCCCTGGAGCGACGACGAGGGCCCGATGGATGCGCTGCGCCGCGCCGCCGGTGGCCTGATCGGCCGCACCGTCGGCGTGGAGTTCATCACAATGCGCGTGCTGGAGCTGCGGGCGATCGAGGAGGTCGCCGGGGTCCACGCCATCGATGCCACCGACGCCCTGGCCAGCCTGCGCATGCACAAGGACGCCGCCGAGCTGGCCCTGATGCGCGAGGCCGTGCGGATCGTCGAGACCGGCCTGCGGATCGCGATCGAGTCGATCCGGCCCGGCCGCACCGAGCGCCAGATCGCCGCGATCTGGGAGGATGCCATGCGCGACGAGGGCGCCGAGGGCACCTCGTTTGCCACGATTGTTGCCAGCGGACCCAACAGCGCCAACCCCCACCACACCACCGGCGACCGCGCGATCGCCGCCGGCGATCTGGTGATCCTCGACGGCGGCGCGCTCTACAAGGGCTACTGCTCCGACATCACCCGCACGGTCGCGGTTGGCCACATCAGCACCTCGCAGCAGGAGATGTACGCAGCGGTGCTGGCGGCCAACGCGGCCGGGATCGCCGCCGCCCAGCCGGGGGCCAGCGGCGCCAGCATCGACCGCGCCGCCCGCAGCGTGATCGAGGAGGCCGAGCTGGGCCAGTACTTCATCCACCGCACCGGCCACGGCCTGGGCATGGAGATCCACGAGCCGCCCTACATCAGCAGCGCCAACCGGCAGCCGCTGGCCGTCGGCACCGTCTTCACGGTCGAGCCGGGCGTCTACGTGGCCGGACTTGGCGGCGTGCGGATCGAGGATGCAGTGCTGCTGACCGCCAGCGGCCCCGAGACCCTCACCACGATTGATCGTGCGCTGCGGATTCTCAAGTGACGCTGATTCTGGCCCAGGCCAGCCCGCCGCCCGCCGACCCCGGCACCACCACGCTGGTGATCGCGCTGGTGCTGGGGAATCTGGTGGGCTTTGGTCTGGTGTGGTGGCGCCGCCGCCGTAGATCGGGAAAGTAAGAGAACAATCCGCTCACAGGCATCATTCTTGCCGAGCACAGCGGTGTATACGCCACAGGAGGTGACGATGCCCGACCAATCGCAGTCGACCGACGACATCAACCAGCGCCTTGACCCAACCCCAGGGCGGGAAACCGCGATCGAGGCGATCGCGGAGACCGCCGCGGCGGTGAGTACGGCGGTTGTCGCCGAGCAGGCCGAGCAGACCGAGGCCCGGACGGCGGCGGCGGTCGAGCGACGGATCAAGCCGCTCACCGCGCTGCTGCTGGTGATGATGGGCGTCTCGCTGCTCATCCACGCGCTGACCCTCTCGCGCCTGTTCGCGGTGCGCAACACGCTCAAGGACGAGATTGGCCGGCTGGCCACCACGGTCGAGAACGCTAAGCAGGAGCAGATCACCTACGACTTTACGATCGACCAGACCATCCCGATCAATGTTGTGATCCCCATCAACGAGTCGGTGGTGATCCCGGTCAATACCACGGTGGAGATCAAACAAGATGTCAATATCCCGATCGATACCGGCTTCGGGGTCTACAATCTGCCGGTGCCGCTCGATGTGAGTATCCCGATCAGTACCAGCGTGCCGATTGATTTCCAGCAGAATGTGCCGATCTCGACCAGCATCGACCTGCAGCTCACCGTGCCGATCGAGATCGATCTTGGCTCGCCGCAGTTCGCCGACTATCTCGACCGCCTGCACAAGGCCCTGCTTGATCTGGAGCAGCAGTTTTAGGAGCTATTTGTGGATTCCACTCACTGATGTGGCCGCTCTACCTGGCCTGCTGCACCTATCTGGCCACGCTTTCGCTGGGTGCCAGCGTGCAGTATGCCCACGTCCGCCTCGGGCGCTGGCGCAAGGCCCACCACGTCTTGTTTTTCGCCACCTGGCTGACGACGATGCTGGCGGCGGGCCTGGGCTGGTGGTGGAACAGCGCCTGGTGGTGGCTGCCGCTGCTGGTGACGCCGGTGCTGGCGCTGTTTCCGCGCCGCCGGGCGGCCACGCGGTCCCATCGGGTGCTGGCGCTGAGCGGGCTGGCGATCTGGGCGGGGATTCTGGGTGTAGTAGCCAGGAGCTAGTTCGTGGATTACCTGAGCTTCTGGAGCTGCTCGGCGACCACAGCCACCAGCTTAAGTGGCTGGAGGCCGCCGACAAACAGCAGCGTGTCGTTGAGGAACGTCACCGGCAGCGGCCAGCGCTCCTCATCGATGTGGGCCAGCGTGGCAACATGCTCGCGCTGCACCGCCGGATCAAACACGTTGTAGTGGCGCACCGCCACCTGTGGCCCATACAGGCGGGCCAGCGAGGCGGCGGCGGCGGCGGCGGCCTTCACCGAAGGCATGCGCGGTCCTCAGCCATAGTTGCAGCGCGCATCGTCGGAGTCGCCGAAGATCTCAACGGTGACGAGCGGCGTCACTGGAAGATCGCCCCCTGGACAATCTGGGTCAGCACCGCCTCATTCTCACCATAGCTGTTGTCAGGCACAAAAGCCAGCACCACACCAACGCTGTTCCCCGGCGCCGGCTTGGCCAGATAGCGGGCCTTGATCGTAATATCCTGCCCGCCAACCAGCCGGGTGAACGTCACAGTGCCATCCTGCAGCTGCGCGGCATCGCCGGTGATAGCGACCTGTGGCGTGGTGCCCGGCTTGCATAAGACCTGGGCCACCTGGTTCACCGATGCCAGAAAGCCAGCCCGATCCTGGGCGTTGCCAAGCACTTTGGCGGCCACGACACCCTCGCCGCTATCCAGCGACGGCGACAGGAAAATGCTCAGCGGCAGCGTTGGCAACCCCTGAGGGTTCCAGCTCCCATCGCGAGACACACTGATGCTGGTCTGCGGATCGCGATACAGGTTCAGGCTGGCGCCGGAAAGCTTGATCGGCGGCAGCTGAGCGGCAACCGGCGTTCCATCAGGTGCCGGCGGCGGCGGCTCGGAGGGCTCGGTGAGCGCAGTTGCTGGAACCCACCCAACGGTGCCCTGGTCGGCGCCCTCAATGCTGGTGTTGGCGCGCTCATCAACGCTGATATTCCACCAGAGCTGATCGCCAACATTCTGTGACTTGATAAAGCGCACCACATCATTCGGGTTGATGTTGCCTTTCCCTGCCGCCGACTCCTTTGGCTCCACCCGCAGCGGCACCGTAGCCAGCACCCGGCCGGTTGGCAGGTTCGGCGTGGCGGTCGGCTGCGCCTCGGCGGTCTGCTGAATGGCGTTGGCAAACGCCTGGGCGGTGCGGGTTGGGGCGAGCGCGATGCTGGTTTGCTCGGTCTGCTGCTTTTTCGCTTCCAGCTGGGTATTGAACATCGAAAGACCGTAGCCAATGCCACCGATGACACCCAGCACTAGTGCAGTGCGGACAAAAATACCGATAGGACCACTCCGTCGTGGGCCGTCAGCAGAGAAAAAAGTATCCCAGTCGTTTGGGTCAATCTTGCTTGGCACGGGTACCTCCGAGATCAGTCAGGCAATACAGCGACAACAATATCAAAAAATTATAACCAATCTGCAGCAGTATATATGCTAAACCGTGAGCATGCAAAACCCCATCTTAGCCCTTGCGCCCAAACTGACGCTCGATCTGACCCTGGGTGATCTGGAGCATGGTCGGGCGGCCGTGCGGGCAGGTGCGCGGCATCTCGCAGCGTTCGAGCTGCTGGAGCAGCTGGCGCATCTCCTCGTGGGTGAGCACTTTGCCGGCCCGAATCGCGCTGTGGCAGGCGATCGTGGTCAGCATAGCCTCGCGCCACATCGCCGGGTTGGAGCCGCCGTTCTGGCTGAGATGGTCGGCGATCTCCATCAGCGCCGGGACGATCTCGCCGGCCTCCAGGCCGCTGGGCACCGCTCGAATCATCAGCGTGCTATCGCCAAACTCCTCGGCCTCGAAGCCCCACTGGTGGAGCAGATCGAGGTCGCCGGCCAGCAGCCGGGCCACCGCCGGCGGCAGTTCGACCGCCTGACTCATCATCAGGGTCTGGCGCTCAATCGGCTGATCCATCCGCTCCACCATCAGCCGCTCGTAGACGACGCGCTCGTGGGCGGCGTGCTGGTCGATCAGATACATACCATCGTTGGCCTCGGCGATGATGTAGGTCTCGCTGACCTGGCCGATCACGCGCAGCAGTGGCAGCCGCGCCGCGCCGGGCTTGGGCAGCGGCGGCAGCCCTTCGCCGGCATTGATCGTATCTGGATCAGCATAATCACTGGGTGGATTAAGTGCTGTTGTGCTGCTCTGTTCTTCACCGTCCAGCGGCACCTGCACTGGGCGCGGCGTCCACTCACGCTGTGGAGCGACCGTCTCGCCTGGCTGCGGAGCACCCTCGCTGAACAGCGGATCGTCCCCGGGCGGACGGCGGCTAAACTCGGCGCTGGGCCGCAGCTCGACCCGGCGACCGAGTGTCTCGGCGCCATTAAAGGTTGTGCCGCCCCAGGTGCGAATCGAGGTGTGGGCGGATAAGGCCTCGCGGACAGCCTTGGTGAGCGCGCCAAACACATGCGGCTGATTGCGAAACTTGACCTCGCTCTTGGTCGGATGGACATTCACATCAACGGCGCCGGGATCGATATCAATATTTAGCACCACAATTGGATGGCGCCCCTTCATCAGCAGCGTGTGATAGGCCTCCTCGATCACATACACCAGCGTCCCCTGAGGTTTGATCCAGCGCTGATTGACAAACAGATGCATATACGAGCGGGCGGCGCGGTAGGTTGAGGGCTGGCTGACGTAGCCGCTCACCCGCACCTCCTCATCCTCAGCGGCGGAGTCGCGCTCGACCGCGATCATCTCGCGGCCCACATCGATCCCATAGATCTCAATAATTGCATCGAGCAGCTTGCCGTTGCCGGGGCTCTGGAGCGCCAGCTTGCCATCGAGCAGCAGGGTCCAGCGAATATTCGGATAGGCCAGGGCATACTGGGTCACGACTGTGCTGATCTGGCTCATCTCGGTGGCATCGGAGCGCATAAACTTAAGCCGGGCGGGCGTGTTGTAGAACAGGTTGCGAATGCTGAAGGTGGTGCCAACCGAGCAGCCACGGGGTGCCCGGCCCTGAAGCTCACCGCCAGCGATGCGCAGCTCGGTGCCAACCTCGGCATCGGCGGTGCGGGTCAGGCAGGTCACCTGCGCGACCGAGGCGATCGAGGGCAGTGCCTCGCCGCGGAAGCCCAGCGTCTGGATCGCAAACAGATCATCGACCTGCTGGAGTTTGCTGGTGGCGTGGCGCAGAAAGGCGGTCTCAACCTCATCGGCGGCGATCCCAGCGCCATTATCCTGAATGCGCAGCTCGCGTTTTCCACCCTCGCGGGCCTCGACCCGAATCTCAGTTGCACCGGCATCAATAGAATTCTCAATCAGCTCTTTCACGACCGAGGCTGGCCGCTCAACCACCTCGCCTGCCGCAATCTGGGCTGCGAGGGTCGCATCTAATACACGAATTGGCATTGTTTTGCGCTCCTACTCTGGTTTACTGTACGCGATCTATTGTACCATAGCGGTTGGGTTCTAGCACAAATGTACGCAAAAACACAGTGCGTAGAACACTATATGGGTGTTCTACGCACTGACGTTTGGGCCAGGTCTAGCCCTGCTCGGCATAGCGCTCGGCCAGCTCATCCGAGACATCAAGGTTGCTGTAAACCTTCTGCACATCGTCGAGGTCTTCAAGCTTCTCTAACAACCGGAGGGCCTGAAAGGTCTCTTTTTCCTCAATCGTAACGATCGCTTTTGGCTGCATAACCTTTTCGGCACTCGAAAGCTTGACCCCACTCTCATTGAGCTGATCGCGCACCGCCGCCAGGCGGCTAAACCCGGTATAGATAATGATGTTATCAAGATTGACGATGATATCATCGGCATCGGCCTCGATCGCCAGCATCGTCACCTCATCAGGATCCAGATCAGCGGTTCGATCGACCGTGATCATCCCCTTGAGATCGAACATCCAGCCGACCGAGCCGGCCTCTCCCAGGGTACCGCCGTTTTTATTGAAGGCCGTGCGCACCTCCGAGACGGTGCGATTGCGATTGTCGGTGGCGGACTCAACAATAATCGCAACCCCGCCGGGGCCATAGCCCTCGTAGTTGATCTCATCGAGCGAGGCCTCGCCGGTAATGCCCAGCCCGCGATCGATGGCGCGCTGAATATTATCGCTCGGCATATTGTCGCCCTTGGCTTTTTCGATCGCCAGTCGCAGGCGGAAGTTCGTGCCAACATCGCCGCCACCCTCACGGGCGGCGATCGTGACATCGCGGGCTAATTTCGTCCACCGTTGCCCCCGGCGCTGATCCAAAACACCTTTTTTGCGGCGAATTTCATGCCATTTTGAGTGCCCTGACATAATCCATATCTCCTACGTGTTGCAAGTTATTGCCCGTATTATAGCCATGCCCCCAGGGCTTGGCAAAAGCTGAGGGGCACGGTATACCGTGCCCCTCAGGGAATCCTGTCAGCCTATGGCAGTTAGACGTGCTGGCTGGGAAGTTCCTCGCCACGAAACACGCCATTGTTTGGCACATACGGGGTGACTTCGTCGAGCAAGGCGTGCAGCGCCACACCATCGAGCGATTCGTGCTCAATCAGGGCCTCGGCCATGCGGTTGAGCAGGTCACGGTCGCGTTTCAGAATGAGCGTCGTGCGGGCGTGGCCCTCGTCAACCAAGCGTTTGACCTCGGAGTCGATCTTGCGTGATGTTTCGTCCGAGTAGTTGCGCTGCTCGCTGATCTCGCGGCCAAGGAAGATCAGCTCTTCTTTTTCGCCGAACGCGATCGGCCCAAGCTCAGCGCTCATGCCATAGCGGGTAACCATCGCACGGGCCATGCGGGTGATTTGTTGAATATCGCCAGAGGCGCCAGTCGTAAAGTCACCCAGCACCAGCTCCTCGGCCACCCGGCCACCAAGGGCCACGGCGATCTGGGCCTCGAACTGCGACACACTCATGTACATCTGATCCTCATCTGGGATCATCAGGGTGTAGCCGCCGGCCATACCGCGGGGGATAATCGTGACCTTATGGACTGGGTTGGCGCCCGGCATAGCTTTGGCAACAATCGCGTGGCCAGCCTCGTGGAAGGCGGTCAGCTCTTTTTGCTTGGGCGACATCACCCGTGAGCGGCGCTCTGGGCCACCGAGCATAATCCGCTCGGTCGCATCCTGCATTTCCTTCATGCCAATTCGTTTTTTGGCCCGGCGAGCGGCCAGGATGGCGGCCTCGTTGATGACGTTGGCCAGATCGGCGCCGGATGACCCCGGCGTCAGCTTGGCGATCGCCTCCAGGTTGACATCCTCGTCCAGCGGCTTGCCTTTGGTGTGAACCTTGAGGACTTCAATCCGCCCGCGCAGATCGGGCGCATCGAGCACAACCTGGCGGTCAAAACGCCCTGGGCGAACCAGCGCCGGATCAAGCACGTCGGGGCGGTTGGTGGCCGCGATGACGATCACATTGGTGTTAGTATCGAACCCGTCCATCTCAACCAGGATCTGGTTAAGCGTCTGTTCGCGCTCGTCGTGCGAGCCACCGAGTCCGGCGCCACGCTGTCGACCAACGGCATCAACTTCATCGATAAACACAATACATGGGGCATTGCGCTTGGCCTGCTCAAACAGGTCGCGGACCCGGCTGGCGCCGACGCCGACGAACATTTCGACGAACTCCGAGCCGCTGATGGAGAAGAAGGGCACACCTGCTTCACCAGCAACCGCCCGGCTCAACAAGGTTTTACCAGTGCCAGGCGGTCCGACCATCAGCACACCACGGGGAATCCGGGCGCCAAGCTGGGCAAACTTCTCGGGGAACTTGAGGAACTCAACCACTTCGCTGAGATCCTGCTTGGCCTCTTCCTGCCCGGCCACGTCGGCAAACGTGATCGAGGGCTTGTCGCCGGTGAACATACGGGCTTTGCTTTTGCCAAACGACATCGCCTGGTTGTTCGAGCCCTGGGCCTGGCGCATAAAGAACACAAAGAAGCCGATCAGCAGCAGGGTTGGCAGCAGAAACGTCAGGGCTGCCCCCAGGATGCCGCCCCAGGCTGGCGCGGCTTTATTCTCGATCACAACCTTCTGGGCGTTGGTGAGTGGCACTAACGCTGCGGTTTTATCCTCGGGGTTCTGCAGCAGCAGCTGATCGCTCCGACTCTTGGCGGCAGCGTTGATCTGCTCTGCGATGTTGTCCTCGCCGGAGCGAAGACGGGCCGTGAACGTTTTCTCCGGCGTCTCATTGGTGAGGGCTTTGATCTCGGTCTCACCATTGGTCTGGGTGATCTTAGTGATCTTGCCGTCAAGGGTCAGCGCAATAATCTCGCTGATCGTCTTTTCACTGCTGTTCGGCGTTCGATCACCAAAATACTGGTAGAACAAGGTTAGCGCCGCCACCAGAATGATCAAATATACAAAGCTGTTGCGTAGCAAGCGATTTTCGCCCATCGCAGGTATCTCCTGAACGTGCGGAACACGTCCTTAAGTGAGTTGTAGGTCTCACAGCGAGACATACAACGATCCATAAACGTACCACATTGAAGTATCCAGCGGAAACTTGGTGTGGCTTCTGATTGTGACGGTTGTCTGGCACCTACCAACGCACGTATCGACCTCCCATGCACGCGATGATGGGCTGTTCTGGTGCAGGTTTCTACAAAAATTATACCAAATCGCTTGGGCACGGGCAAGGCAACAATGGGTTAGCAAAGTGTTAACACCCATAGACACTGGGCTTTAATACACCGATATAGGGCAGGTTTCGATAGCGTTCAGCATAATCCAGCCCATAGCCGACCACAAACTCATTTGGGATATCGAAGCCAACATAGTCCAGGTTGATATCGGCCTCACGCCGCTCAGGCTTGTTAAGCAAGGCACATACCGCGACGCTGGCCGGCTTCCGGCGTTTCAGCAGATCGACGACATAGCTCAGAGTCAGGCCGCTGTCGACAATGTCCTCAACCAGCACCACATGCCGTCCACTGATATCGCTATCGAGATCCTTGATCAGCCGCACCACGCCACTGCTGGCGGTGCTGGCGCCATAGGAGGAGACGGCGATGAAATCGATCGCCACCGGCCGATCGATCGCCCGGATCAGATCGGCCATAAACAGGACCGAACCCTTAAGCACGCCAACCAGCAGCAGTTCATCAACCGCGCCGGCGGCGGCGGTAATTGCGTCGCCAAGGGCTTGAACACGGGCGTTCAGGTCGCTGGCCGAAATTAAGATATGATCAACATCAGGATGCATTGGTTGTGATTTCCTCCAAGCTTACCAGTAGATACGTTGTGGTGTCTGGTGATGGATGGGCGTGTTCAGCCACCACAAGCTCTGGAATCCAGAGCACGCCGGCGGCATCGGCCAGCATTGGCCAGTGGGGGCGCAGCTCGCGGGGCAGCTTCAAGTCCACCATCACGTCCTGGATCCGCCGTGAGCCAATCCCGCCGGCTGGCCGGATCCGCTCACCGGGCTGGCGGGTGCGGAGCATCAGGTCGCCCATGATCGCGTCGGCATCAAGCAGGACCTGCCAGCGGGTCAGGTTGGTCTCCGGGCGGCTGGCGATCGCCTCGACCGTGATGCGCCAGCGCCCATCGGGGAAGCTGGTGCTGCCGGTCTTCGAGAGCAGCAGCTCGGGGAGCAGCAGCTGTGGATCATCGGTTGATGGTCGGGTTGTGGTGGCCATGGTCAGGGTCCAGCCCTGTGGCCGCCGGTGGAGGACGAGATTCTGGGGCAGCTGATAGACGATTTGTTCACTTTCAATCGCCTGGAGCACGCCATCGAGCTGGGTTGCGCTCAGCTCATCGCGCTCAGGCCGTAGCAGCTTGGTCGCTTCGCGCAGCGCTAGCCGGCGGAGGGCTGGGTGGAGCCGTCCCCAGGCGGCGCGGTCAAAATGCACCGATCCCGACTCCAGTGTGGTCAGGGCGGGCCAGGCTGCCAGGAGGATTTCGTGCATGCAGGCGGCTTCATCGGCGGCAATGCGGGCGGTTCGCCCAAGCGCAGCGACAACCTGGGGATTGTAGGTCTCCAGCTGTGGCAGGAGCTCGTGACGAATGCGCCCGCGGCTGTACTCGGTTGAGGCATTGGTGGGGTCGCGGCGTGGCTCAAGCTGATGCTGAGTACAGTACTCCTCGATCTCGGCCCGTGAGGTGAACAGCAGCGGGCGCACCAGACTCGGCCCGTTATGCCCTGGGCGTCCAGCGGTGTGCTGCCAGTCGGGCCAGCTCAGCCGTGGTCGCATTCCGCTTAATCCGCTTGGGCCGCTGCCACGTAGCAAGTGGAGCAGGACTGTCTCGGCCTGATCGTCGGCCTGATGGCCCACAACCACGGCGTCGGCCTTTTGCGCCAGGGCGACATCGGCCAGAAAGGCATAGCGGGCAGCGCGGGCGGCGGCGGGCAGCCCGACATTATATTCTTTCGCCAGCGCGCCCACATCGCGTAGCTCAATCGTTGCCGACAGTCCCCACGCGGCGGCGGTGACCGCCACAAAGCGGGCCTCGTTGGTGGATTGCGCACCACGCAGACCATGATCGAGGTGGGCGACATGCAGCCGCCAGCCAAATCGGGGCGCGAGAACCGTCAGGCGGTGGAGCAGGGCGAGCGAGTCGGGTCCGCCTGACACCGCTACCACCAGATTGCGCGCCGACATCAGGCCACATTCGCGGGTGAGAATTGCTTCAATATTCAGTAGTTCACCCATTGGATACCTGCACATACGGAAAGAAGAGCAACATAGGTGCATCATAGCACACTCTGAATTGAACCTTTTAAGCCGAAGGAGCCGCAATGCAACGATTGGCAGTTATTGGGGCCGGCCCGGCTGGATTGGCGGCGGCACAGCGCCTGCACGCGAGCTGGCCGGAGCTGGAGATCAGCATCTTCGAGAAAAGCCGTGGCGTTGGAGGCCGGGCCGCAACCCGCTCACGCCCACCATTTCGTTTCGATCATGGGGCGCAGTATGTCAAGGCGACCACTCCGGCTCTGGCCAGCGCGATTGCTGCGGAGACGCGCCACGATATCACCCAGCCGGTCTGGCTGCTGCACGCTGATAGCCAGATTACACCCGGCGACCCTGCCCAGAACATCGAGGCCAAGTGGACCTATGCCGATGGCCTCACGCGCCTTGGGCGTGAGCTGGCGGCCGGCCTGTCGATTCACCTGGAAACGGGGGTCGGACAGCTGATCCAGCACGGCCTGCAGTGGGAGCTGATCGCCCAGGATAGCGGCTCGCTGGGCCGGTTTGATGGCGTGCTGCTGACACCGCCAGCGCCACAGCTCCGCACCATGCTGGCCGCATCGGTCCTGCCGGCCGAACGCCAGGCGCAGATCGATGCCGCTCTGGCCCCCGCCAGCTATCGCCGCTGCCTGAGCCTGGCCCTGGGCTATGCCACGCCGATCGAGCGACCCTGGTACGCCTTGATCAACGCTGACCGCCAGCATCCGATCGCCTGGCTGGCGCGTGAGCACGCCAAACCCGGCCGCGCCCCGGCTGGATCCAGCCTGCTGATCGCCCAGATGAGCCCGGGGTGGAGCCTGGCCCACTGGGCGACGCCGGTAGAGGATCTCAGCGGAGCAATCCAGCCGCTGATCGACGCGATCCTTGGTGAGACGCTGCCCGCGCCGGTGCTGGTCGATCGGCAGGGCTGGCGCTATGCGCTGCCGGAGGCGGCCGCCGATGGGGCAGCGCTGCATGCGGTCAACGATGGCCTGTTCTGGGCTGGCGATTATCTGGTTGGCCAGGGGCGGGTGCACCGGGCGATCGAGAGCGGCTGGGCGGCGGCGGAGCGGATTCTGGCCCGGAGATAGAGTTTTTGACAGATAGCTAACAGTTTGGTATACTCCGCTGCACGGTCAGGAGCAGTGGCCGAGCGGTTGAAGGCGACTGTCTTGAAAATAGTTAGGGTGTCAAAGCCCTCGTGGGTTCGAATCCCACCTGCTCCTCCAATTTAATCTGGGCGGGTCGCATAGTTGGCCTAGTGCGGTGGTTTGCTAAACCGCTAAGGGAGCAATCCCTTCGAGAGTTCGAATCTCTCCTCGCCCGCCAAAGCAAGCGTAAGAGCTAATCACTCTTACGCTTTTTTGTTGTGTTCGATTAGGGGCTAAACTGTAGTTTGGCTTTCGGGATATTCTATATTTTGTGCGATACTATCGCATACTCGGATATATCTCCTTGGTATTGAAAAAGTATATTTGAGGCAAAAAACATGCGACGTATTTTTAAGGTATTTCCTTTTATTCTAGGAGTTTGGCTGCTTGGGGCTACATTGTTGCGCTCCTTGCAAATGCCCAATGAATTCGCTAAAGCCCATTGGGTGATTGACTATCGCTTTGGGTTTATTAAGCGTGGTTTTATCGGCAGTGTTTTAACAATTCTGTCGCGCTTTGGAATTATATCTAGAAATGAATATACTGTTATCTGGTTATCTTTTATAGGTGTCATTATTTTATATGCAGTTTTTTTATTTATGACATGGAGAGTATTTAAACAAACGAATTGGAATGAATACTCCTATTTTATTTTGTATATACTGATGAGTTCGCCTTTTGTTGTGACAAGCGGACATTTTTTTGGTTATCTTGATTCTATTATTATTATTATTTCTTTCACATGTGTGTGGTTGATTATTTATAAAAAAATACTATTCTGTTCGCTATTGGCAATTATAGCAGTGCTGATCCATGAAAGCTTTCTTGTTATTGGTTTACCTTTAATAATATTTTCCATGTATATGACAAGAGATAACTACGATTATCCAATAAGAAAAATGTTCTACCCTGTATGTGCGTAAGCGTTCAGGCCCCCCTTGCCAAGGATGATACGATAGTCGTATGAACGAATCACCGCCACTTGGAATCCCTCCCGAGGATTGGGCCGTCACCCCGGTCTCGGTTCGGGTTGCCCTCCTGGCGCTTCTGCCGCTCCTCCCGCTCGTCGCGGAGAATCAGCGCCTTCAGGAACAGGTGACCCACCTCCAGGCCCGCGTGGCCGACCTCGAAGCGCGGCTCAATCAGCATTCCAGCAATTCGTCCAAGCCCCCATCCTCCGACCCGCCTGGTGCCCCACCCCGCCGCGCCACCCGCACCCGCGGCCGCCAGCCTGGTGGGCAGCCCGACCACGTCGGCGCATCCCGCGACCCGGCCCCGGACGACCAGATTACCGCGACCATCCTCCTGCGCCCTGAGCGCTGCCCCGACTGTGGGCTGGACCTCGCCGCCTGCCCGCTCGACCCGGCCGCCCCGATCCACCACCACGTCTGGGATCTCCCCGTCATCCGCCCCACCGTGACCGACTTCCAGCGCCACCGCATCACCTGTCCCGGCTGTGCCACCCCCGTGCGGGCGGATCTCCCGCCGGAGGTGCCCCGCGGCGCGTTTGGCCCCGGCGTCGCCGCCGCGATTGCCCTGCTCCACACCGACTATCGGCTCAGTCTGCGTGAAATTCCCCGCCTGCTCGGGCAGTTTTTCCACCTGCCGATCTCCGTGGGCGCCACCACCCAGCTCTATCACGCCGTCGGGGCCGCCGCTGCTGCGCCCTATGCCGCGGTGGAAGCGGTGGTGCGCCAGCGGGATGCCAACATTGATGAGACCAGCTGGCCGCAGGGGACGCTCCCGCTGTGGCTCTGGACGATGGTCACCGCCGTGGCGACCCTGTTTCGGATCGGGCGACGCTCACGGGCGACGTTGACGGCGATGGTCGGCCCTGATTTTGGCGGGATCATCACCTCGGATCGGCTGCGGGTGTACGCG
>JACCRK010000097.1 GCA_013813565.1 Herpetosiphonaceae bacterium | reverse complement strand
GGCCCAGCCTCACCTGGGCCCCGCCGGCCGCGATCACCGCTGGCACGGTGCTGGGTCCCAGCCAGTTGAACGCCACGGCGAGTGTCGCGGGCACGTTCAGCTACACCCCGGCGGCGGGCACAGTGCTGGCAGTGGGCACGCATCCGCTCAGCGTCACGTTTACGCCGACCGCCAGCACCAACTACACCAGCGCGACGCAAACCGTGACGCTGGTGGTCAGCCTGAACCAGATCTATCTCCCGATGATCACCCGCTAGGCGGCGGGCGCGGCGGCCACCGTGTGGCTGGACGTGACCCGTGTGACCAGCGCTACGACAGACCGGTGGCTCAGGGTGGGAGCGCACCGGCCGCCCTGATGATACTTGATTGAGGCGGTCGGTGCACGTTTGCGGAGCGCTTCTTCCGATCTGTAACTTTCATGTTTAAATAGAATCTTCAGAATTATATGGTAGTCATCCAAGGACACTTACCTGCGGAGATCAGCGCTCTCCGCACTGACCTCCGCAGCACACTGCGCCACATCATCGTAGACATATATTTGGAGACCACTAAAAAGTCGGGGTAGCCAAACCTCCCTGCGTAATGGGGTATCAACCAGCGAACCACGATGCAGGGATTGATGCCCCCGACTTTTTAGTGGTCTCCATTTTGGCGTAGACCTCGCAAATCGTTGCCATCCCTCATCTTAACACTTACCCGCGCCTGAACGCCGGCACCAGCCCGTAGGCGCAGATCCCAAGGCCGATGATGCCCATGCCGATGATCAGCGGGGTGGGCATTCTGGTCTTCGCCCATGTGTCAAGATACGCCGCACGACTCCCCGCAAAAATAAACCCGGCATCCAGGTAGGCCCCGTGTGGCCCGGACTCCACCGTGCCAATCACGGTCACCTGTTCGCCGCGAACCAGGCCGCTGGTGATTGTCCTTGGCTCGCCGACGTCTCTCCCCGCGTGTCTGAGATCGTAGTCGGCGTCGGCCGGGCTGGCCGGATTTTCAACCCAGATCTCCCCGCCCTCCAGCCGGACCCGCAGCGGCGGGATCGCCTGGCCCAGGGGCGGGCGCTAAAGCAGATTGATCCCCAGACCATTCCCACGCGCTGTATTCCCGCTGGTGCGGGCCCCGGAGAATTATCTGCGCCTCGAAACCGTCCGGGCCGCAAACACCTGGATCAGCAATGCAATGGCCGCACTCCCGGTCTTTCGCGACTACAACATTGATGGGGTCGTTCATACCAGCAGCGACGGCCAGAAATTCGCGACGGACAGGTTCACGGTCAATGCGCGCCATGCCTTCAAGTATTTTGGGCAAAGGCGTTGTCGCAGCCACGCTGGTGGCGAATAATGCCCCGATCAATGCCGAACTGATTAGCGCCCATGACCATGAGAGTCAGTGGGTGTTTGACCTGTTGTTCAATAACACCACGGACATTCAGTCGACGATCCATTCCACCGATACCCATGGGACCAACCAGGTCAACTTTGGCCTGTTGAAGGTCTTTGGCTGGACCTTTGCCCCGCGCTACGCTGATATTTACGACAAAATCCGCACGGCACTGTATGGCTTTCGGCATCCCAGCCAGTATGGGGCGGACGCCCTGTTCCGGCCAGTGCGCAAGCTCAAGACGGACCTCATTATTAATCAGTGGGACAACATGCAACGGATCTTCGTGTCGTTGGCACGGAAAACCACCACCCAGAGCGTCTTAATTAGTAAATTGAGTTCATCCAAGCGGCGGAACCCCATGCTCCAAGGCCTGTGGGAGTACGATCATGTTCATCGGAGTGGGTACCTGCTGAAGTACGTGGATTCTGAGCGACTGCGGCGGAACGTCCAAAAAGCGTTGAATCGGGGAGAGCAATATCAGCAGATGAAACGGGCGGTGTCCCACGCGAACGCGGGCCGCCTGCGGTATACCTCAGAAGATGAACAAGCGCTGTGGAGTGAATGCAGCCGGCTCCTGGCCAATGCCCTCCTCTTTTACAATATGCTGCTATTGTCCGAGGCCATTGCCCGGAAGGAGGCCCAGGGCGATGCCGCCGGCGCCGCCTTTCTCCGCGCCGTGTCACCAATCGCCTGGACGTACATTAACTTCTTTGGACGATTTGCGTTCAATGAGGACACGGAGGCGGTACCGTTGGCGGCGTTCGTGGAGATGATGACGCAGTATCGTCCCCGCCCGCATGATCAGACCATTGAGGAGCCAGATGACGAGGAATCACCCGCAACAAAAGAGAAACATATGTTCGCTGTATCAAACCGGGGCGCGCTGGATTGAACCCCATAATCAGCACGAACGCACGACATTGACGACAGAGAAGGGGAACACGTCTTGCGGCGGCGGCGGGATTGCGCCTGACGCTGCACGAAACGCGAGCGCAGGTCTATCCCACCCGCTGTGGCATTCCCTGGCTGGGCTGGGTGGTCTACCCAACCCATCGATTGCTCAAACGGCGCTGCGGGATTGCCTTCCGGCGGCGCTACCGCATGCTGACGGCGGCCTATCGAGCGCGGCGGATCGGGCTCAAGCGGCTGACGGCGAGCGTGCAGGGCTGGACGGCGCATGTGGCCCACGGCAATACCGTTGGTCTGCGCCGGGCTATCTTTGAGCCGCCGCTGTGAGAACCTTCAAAGAGTCGCCCGCGTTTACGCTGAGCTACGACCTGCTGCGCTGGCTGCTGCCCGTGACCCATGCCTTTCCCCGCGCCCAGCGCTTTGTGCTGGCCCAAACCCTGAACGAGACGGCGTTTGCGGTGCACAAACACCTGCTGGCGGCCGTGCATACCGCCGATGTGCGCGGCAGTCTGGCCCTGGCCGATCTCGCGCTGGCCCAACTGCGCACCTATCTGCGCCTGAGCTACGATCTGCAGCTGCTTGGCGAGGGTAGCTACGCCCACGGCAGCCGCCTGATCAACGACCTGGGGCGGGTCGTCGGAACGTGGCGGCGCACACTTGCCAAAAGCACCAGCGAGCCACTAGAATAGCCCCACTTCCCCAGGGAAGGACGGCCTGCTGAACAGCGTGGCGGCGCGTGGAACAACCATCGGCAGAACGCGCGCGCGGCCTACCGCAACAGGAACAATCCGCACAATCGGAACAACACCCTCGGTGTGCGGTTTGTGACCCCCATCATGCGCCTGACCCCTGCCAGAAATACCAGCGCTTGTACCCCAAGCGCTGGTCGCGGCGGACTGCAATGCATGAGCGCAGCAGCGTCGGGGTTGGGCCACACCGCCCAGCCATCTATGCCCCCGGAGCGCGGTGGCCCGTAGCGCACCGACGTGCGCGAGCGTCAGCGCGCTCCATCAGTGT
>JACCRK010000091.1 GCA_013813565.1 Herpetosiphonaceae bacterium | reverse complement strand
GCGTGGTGGCTGGAAATATGTTGCCGCGGCGGCGGCCGCTCTGCTGTTCTTGTTTATCTTTGTTCTGGTCAAGAACCCGCCAGGAAACAATGCTCAGCTTAGCAACCCAACCGCCTCGCCCAACAATGGTGCGATGGTGAACCCAGCCATACCCACGGCCGCAATCCAACAGCTCGACCCGAATGCCCTGCCCACCCAGGTGCCCGCCCAGGTCCCGCCGGAGCAGCAGCCGCCAGCCGCCACCGGCGCGCGCTTTGTCATCACCGGGACCGGGACCGAGGGCTTGTTCCTGCGTGACGCGCCCGGCGGCACGATCTTGAAGACCATGCCCGATGGCACCCAGGTGGAAAAGCTTGGCGAACAGCAGGTGAATGATCTGCTGTGGTTCAATGTGCGTGAGCCAGGCGGCCTTGAAGGCTGGTCAGCCTCGACCTATATCGTCCAGGCACCCTAAACACACAAGCGGCCTGATCAACTGTTTGGTTGATCAGGCCGCTTGGGTGTTTAAATCAGACCAGGTAGGAGATCAGCAGGGTTGCCATCCCCAGCAGACAGGCATAGCCGGTCACATCAGTCACCGTGGTAACGATCACGCCCGAGGCCAGCGCCGGGTCGATGTGGAAGAACTTGAGGGTCAGCGGCACGACGGTTCCGGCCACGGCGGCCGAGATCAGGTTGAGCAGCATCGCCGAGCCGGCCACCAAGCCCAGCATGGGGTTGCCCTTCCAGATCATGCCCAGCACGGCGATGGCGGAGCCGAAGGCGATCCCGTTGATCGCGCCAATCGCCATCTCACGGCGCAGCGCCCGCAAGCCCTGCCCGGCGGCAACCTCGCCCAGGGCCATCGAGCGCACAATCAGGGTCAGGGTTTGAATGCCGGCGTTGCCGCCCATGCCAGCGATGATTGGCATAAACGAGACCAGGGCGGTCACCCGCGAGACGGTGCCATCAAAGCGGCTCACCACCCAGGCGGCCAGGATCGCGGTGGGCAGATTGACGAACAGCCAGAACAGCCGGCGGCGCGAGGAGCGAAACAGCGTATCCTCAACATCTTCATCCTCCGACAGATTAGCCAGGCGATACATATCCTCGGTCGCCTCTTCCTCGATCACATCAATGATATCGTCAGCGTTGATCACCCCGACGATCCGGCGCTCATCATCGACAATCGGCAGCACCAGCAGATCGTAGCGCGACAGCAGGCGGGCGCACTCTTCCTGGTCGGTCTCGACGGTGGCGGTCAGCACGTTGGTGTCCATAATGCTGGCCAGCGGCGCGTTGGCTGGCGCCATCACCAGCGAGCGCAGGCTGATCACCCCGACCAGCCGCTCGGCGGCATCGACCACAAACAGATAGTAGACGTTCTCTTCCTCGGGACGCAGCTGGCGCAGCAGATCGATGGCCTGCTGGGCGGTGAGCCGGTCGCGCAGGGTCACCACGTGCGAGTTCATCAGCCCGCCGGCGCTCTCCTCGGCGTGGGATAGCAGCTGGCGGACATCGTCGGACTCCTCGGGGTCGAGCGCGGCTAGCGTGGCCTCGATCTGCGCCGGCTCCAGGTCGAAGAGCACATCGGCGGCATCGTCGGGCTCCATCTGGGCGATCAGGTCGGAGAACTGGGTCTGGGTGAGGCTCTGGGTCAGCTCAAGCTGGCTGTCGGAGTCAAGCTCGATCAGCACATCGGCGCCCTGCTCTGGAGCGAGCCGGGCAAAAATATCTTGCAGCTCCTGGAACTCAAGCTCATCGAGGATTGCTGCCGCGTCGGCAGGGTGGATCGCAGCGATCAGGCTGGTGGCGCCATCGAGGTCATTCTGGTCCAGCGCAGCGCGCACATCGTCCAGCACGGGCCGGATGTCGAAGATTTTGGTCATCGCACACCTCCGTCTAAAACACAATGAGCGGGAATCACCCGCCCACTAGCCTAGGCCGGATAGTGCGATTCCGCGTTCATGTGGTGCTATAAATTATAGGGCCATCTGTACTCATATTGCGGCTAGTATACCACCAAACCCTTTCGGATCTGCTCGCCGGGCCGGATGGTAAAAACTACAGGCAGGCTCAGCAGTGGCGGCAGTCCGAATAGTTCGGCAGGTCGGGACCAGAGTAACTTGATCGCAGATTGTATTCAGGGAATGCATGCTGCTATAATAATGTGTACGGTTTTGGTTACACACCTTTGGGGAATCCATGACAAAACCTCTTATTCTGCCACGATCACAGCGTCGTGCCAACTCGCGCCAGCCTCTGCATCGGGCCAGCGCACGGCGACTTATTGCGGAGCTCAACGCGCTTCAGGAGATCGGTCGGGCGATTAGCCGCGAGTGGCATCTCTCCGATGTGCTTGAGAAAATCTATGAGCAGACCAGCCGTCTGATGGATACCCGCGATTTCTATATTGCGCTCTATGACTATGAAAAAAATAAGATCGAGTTTCCCCTGGCGCTGGCCGGCGGCGAGCGCGTCAAGTGGCCGCCGCGCCGCTGGGACTCTGGCCTGACCGAGTGGCTGCTGCATCATCGCCGCCCGCTGCGCCTGAACGCCGACACCTTCAACGAGTCGCTGGCCCCGATTGTCTATGGCGCGGCGCCCATGTCATTTCTGGGCGTGCCGATTGTGCTCGGCGAGCACGCCCTAGGCGCCTTGAGCGTGCAGAGCATGGAGCAGTACGAGGCCTACTCGGCCCGCGATCAGCACATCCTGACCATGATCGCCGACCAGGCCGCCGTGGCCATCGCCAATGCCCAGCGCTATGAGGCCGTCGACCAGCAGCTGCAGCAGCGGGTCGGCCAGCTCGAGGCGCTCGAAGCAACCGCCCGCGACCTCAACGCCACCCTCAACCCCGATACGATTTTAGATCGCCTGCTGGCGCGGGTGTGCTCGACCGTCGGCGCCAATGCCGGAATGGTCTGTCTGCTCTCCGCCGACCGCGCCGCCCTCCTGGTCAAGGCGATGATGGGCTATCCGGAAGAGATCGCCTACTATCAGAAAAATGGCTGGAGCATTCAGCGTGGCCTGGCCGGCCTGGTCGCCCGCACTGGCGAGGCCGACTGGACCCCCGATGTGCGGCTTTCGCTGCACTACTCAGCCTCGCGCTCCAGCACCCTCAGCCAGATGACGGTGCCGATTAGCCATAATGGGGATGTGCTCGGCGTCCTGGTCCTGGAGAGCGATCAGCTCGGCGCGTTCAGCAAGGATCTGACCGGCTTTGTCAGCCAGATCGCCGACCACGCCGCGCTGTCGATTCAAAACGCCCATATCTATCAGGAGGTGGTCTCACAGCGCGCCCTGCTGGCCCAGCGCTCCCAGCAGCTCAGCGAGGTGCTGCGGATCAGCCAGGCGCTCAGCGCAAACCTCAACCTGGATGTGCTGCTGCCTGAGATTGTCCAGTCGATTCGGGCCAGCCTCGGCTTCAATATCGCCCTGCTCAGCCTGATCGATAGCGCGGATCCAACGATGATGCGCCGCCGGGCCGCAGTGGGGGTGCCGGAGGAGCAGTGGAGCGTGCTCAAGCAGCAGCTGGTGCCGATCGAGTGGTTCAAATCGGTCATGCGCGACGAGTTTCAGATCAGCCGCTCCTACTATATTGCCCACACCCACGCCGACCACAGCGTGATCTGGAGCAACACCCAGGCCGACACCTACCGCCCCGACCTCGGCGAGCGCAATGTTGACGAGTGGCACTCCGAGGATGCCCTGTTTGTGCCGCTCTACGACTCCGATGGCCAGCTGATCAGCATTCTGTCGGTTGACGACCCCAGCGATCGGCGCATCCCATCGCTGGACTCGGTGCAGGTGCTGGAGATTTTTGCCACCCAGGCCGCGATCGCGATTGAGAACGCCAATCTGTACACCACCACCCGCGAGCTGGCGATCACCGATGGCCTGACCGGGCTGTTCAACCAGAGCCACTTTATGGGTCTGCTGGAGCGCGAGGTTCTAATGGCGCTGCGCTATGCCTATCCCCTGTCATTCCTGGCCCTCGACCTCGATCTGTTCAAGAGCTACAACGATACCTATGGTCACCTGGCCGGCAATGTACTGCTGCGCGAGTTCGCCCAGATCTTGCGCAAAGGGGTGCGCGAGGTCGATCTTGTGGCCCGCAGCGGCGGCGAAGAGTTTGCGGTTATTCTGCCGAAAACCGATGCCAGCGGCGCGCTGCAGCTGGCCGAGCGCCTGCGCGTTGCCACCGAAACCTTTCCTTTCCCTCACCGTCGGGTGACGGTCAGCATTGGGGTTGCCTCGCTGCGCTCGCTGATGAACGCAACCACCCTGCACGACAAGGCCGATCAGGCGCTGTACGAGGCTAAACGGCATGGCCGCAATACCGTGATCGTGGCGCCAACTGGCATTGAATCGCTTTAAGCACGGGTCTCAGGCACTTCCATGAGCCATTTTAAGGAGTCACTATGTCGCCAAAACTGCCGCTGATTGGCATTCCGTGTGCTACCTACAAGCGCGAGTATCCCTATCCGCTGGCCCATGGGAATAACGAAACCTACATTCGGGCGGTTGAGGAGGCCGGCGGCGCTCCGATTCTCATCCCGCTGCTCCAGGATGAGCAGGCGCTCCGGGCGATCTTCGATCAGATCGACGGGCTGGTGTTTGCCGGCGGCGTCGATGTTGACCCGGCGCTGTATGGCGAGGCGCCGCATCCTAAGCTGGGCACGATCAATCGGGAGCAGGATCGGGTGGAGGTTAAGCTGTTCGAGTGGGCGCGGGCCAGCCAGATGCCGGTGTTCGCTATCTGCCGGGGCCTTCAGGTGATGAATGTGGTCTATGGCGGCACGCTGTATCAGGATATCGACACCCAGCTCCCCTCTGAGCACAACCACCTTGAGTCGTTCGATCAGAAGGAGCGCGATCTGCAGTCGCATCAGCTCGATCTGCTGCCCGACTCGCTGCTGGTTGAGTATCTTGGCAGCACAACCGTGCCGATCAACACGCTCCACCACCAGGCGATCAAAGACCTTGGCGCCGATCTGCGCGCCGTCGGCTGGTCCGACGATGGGCTGATTGAGGCGATCGAGAGCACAACCGAGCCGTGGGCGATCGGGGTCCAGTGTCATCCCGAAGAGCTGGTCAAGGGCAAAGATAGCCGCTGGGGCGGTGTCTTTGCGGCGCTGGTGGTGGCTGCACGCGCATGGCGTACGGCCCAGGCGGTTGCCCAGCCGTGAGCAACGCTCCAATCGGCGTGTTTGACTCCGGGGTCGGGGGGATTTCGGTCCTGAACGAGCTGCGCCGCACGCTGCCCCACGAGGATTTTATCTACTACGCCGATAGCGGCTACTGCCCCTACGGCGGTCGTCCCCAGAGCGAAATTCTGGCCCGTGCGTCCACCATCACCGAGTTTCTCCTCGCTCAGCACGCCAAACTGATTGTGGTCGCCTGCAACACCGCGACCATCGCCGCCGTTGAATATCTGCGGGCTACCTATCCAACGCCGTTTATCGGGATGGAGCCAGCCATCAAGCCGGCGATCGCGCAGACCCGCTCAGGCGTGATTGGGGTGCTGGCCACCGGGGCGGCGCTGGCCGGGGAGCGCTTTCATCGGCTGCTGGCCCAGCACAGCGCTGGCCACGTGCGGATCATTACCCAGCCCTGCCCCGGCCTGGTCGAGCAGGTTGAGGCTGGCGATCTGGATGGCCCCGCCACCAGCGCGCTGGTCGAGCATTATACGCGGCCGGTGGTCGCCGCCGGCGCCGATACACTGGTGCTTGGCTGCACCCACTATCCGTTTCTGCGCCCGGTGATCGGCGCCGTGGTTGGCCCGGAGATCCATCTGCTGGACACCGGCGCCGCCGTGGCCCGCCAGACCCGGCGCGTGCTGGAGCGTGAAGGCTTGCTCACCAGCGCTAAGACTGCCGGCTCAGTCGCCTGGCATACCAGCGGCGATCCGGCGCAGCTGACCATGATTGTGGAGCTTCTGGCCCACGATCAGCGTGATGGCTGAGCGGATCGAGTGTGGCTTCGACTGGCTCAGCACCGGGCCTACTCGGCTGACTGAGCCGGTCGAAGCCAGAATGTTGAAATTCTATGGCGGTTGATTTACACCTTAACCTGATCACCTCCACCAGCACCCTGCCAGCTCGCGCCGGGGTGCGTTTGCTGTACGTGCTGCTGGAGACCAGCGCCAGCAGCCCGCAGATCCAGCCGGCCCCGCTGCACTGCTGCCTGGTGGTGGACTGTTCGCCCTCAATGCGCGTCCCGGTCGCCGATGAGACGATGTTCCGCGAGCTAATGCGCCGCGGCCTGGCCAACGAGGTGATGCTCGATGGCCTGCCGGTCTGGCAGATCAGCGGCGGCATCCCCGCCGACCTGAAGGGCCGCGCCCACAGTCCCAGCCGCTGGGTGATCCAGGCCGTCGGCGGCGCGGCGGAGCGGCTGGAGCCGCGTGATCGGCTGTCGATTATTGCCTTTGCCGACGCCGCCCAGCCGGTGGTCAACCACCATACCCCCAGCGCCGGATCAACCCTCCGCTCCGCGATCGCCCAGCTGGAGCGCGGCGACTTTGGCCAGCACACCCGCCTGGCTCCGGCGCTGCAGCTGGCCCTGGATCTCCTGCAGTCCAACCACACTCCCGCCCGCAGCGACCGCGTGCTGGTACTCACCGATGGCTTCGTGGAGGACGAGGCCGCCTGCCTGGAGCTGGCCGGGCGCTTTGGCGCAGCCCAGATCCCCATCTCAACGCTGGGGCTGGGGATTGAGTTTCAGGAGCAGCTGCTGCTGGCCCTGGCCGACCACAGCGGTGGCAATGCGCTGCTGCTCCGCGACCCGCAGTCGATCCCTGGCATCCTTCAGCGCGAGCTTGGCCGGGCCAGCCGGGTGATCGCCAATCGGGCGCGGCTCGACCTGCGGCTGGCCCAGGGCGTGGAGCTGCGCCGGATCTACCGGGTGCGACCGGCGCTGGCCGAGCTGTCCCGCCCGCCGCTGGTCAACCGCGCCGGCCAGGTGCCGCTGGGCGCACTGGAGCGCCACAGCGGCGGGGCGATCCTGCTGGAGCTGCTGGCACCACCGCACCCGGACGGGGAGTTTCGCCTGCTGCGCGCCTCGTTCAGCGCCGATGACCCCGACGGCGTCGCGCTGCCGCCAGCCAGCCGCGAGCTGGTGGTGCGCTACGCCACCGGCGCCGTCGAGACGATCGATCCGGCGCTGCAGCCACTGATCGAGCGGCTGGCGGCATGGCGCTTGCAGACACAGGCTCTGGCGGCGGCGGCCCAGGGTGATACCGCCGGGGCGACATTGCAACTTCAGGCCGCTGTGACTCGTCTGATAGACCTGGGCGAGCACGAGCTGGCCGCCCAGACTGCCGCGACCGCCGATCAGCTGGCGGCGACCGGCAGTGTCGAGCCGGGCCAGGCCAAGGCGCTGCGCTACGCCACGCGCCGTTTGACCGATGATGGATAATACCAGCAGATCGTAGCAATCAGAATGGCATGTTTCTCCCAGCTTACATCGACTGTGCTTTGATTAGTGCATACAAGGAGTTTCCTGTGCTTGATCCCACTGAACCCATACCAACCACCACGCAGCCGCTCAAGCCCCCGTCCGAGCAGCCCGCCCCAGCGCCCGATGACTCCGAGTCGGCGGCGCCGCTGGAGGTTGGCACTGTTCTGAAGGATGTCTATCGGGTGACGGCGATTCTCACCGATACGCCCAATCTGCGGGTGTATCGAGTGGCGATGCTGGAACCCTGGGAGCAATGTGTCAAGTGTGGCGCGAAGCTCCAGCCGGGCGATCAGTTCTGTGAGGAGTGTGGGGCGCAGGTCGAGGAGCAATCCGCCCTGCTGCAGGAGACCCCGGCGGCTGAGCCCACCGGCGCGGCCCTGCTGGCCGATCTTACGCCGCAGCCCGATGATGATGTGCGGGCGCTGCCGAAGGTGCGCGAGGTGTTTGTCGGCGAGGACTCGCGCTACGCCGTGCTGCCGGAGATCACCGGGACGCTGGTGCGCTTCGATAGTCTGCTCAGCGAGCCGGGCATGGTGCTCGATGAGGCCGACACGCTGCGGATCGGGCTTTCGCTGGCCCGCACGCTGGCGTTTCTGCACCGTAATGGCCTGGCGCTCGGCCGCCTGACCCTGGCCGATCTCGCGCTGACCGCCAGCCGCCAGGTGGTGCTGGCCGACGCGACGGCGGTGCGGCGCTCCCAGGGCGCGGCGGATCAGGCCGATGATGTCAGCCATCTGGGCCTGGTGCTCGAAAAAATGGCCGGGGTTGAGCGGGCTACCCGCCGCCTCGATGAGGCCGATAATCCAACCCCGCTGGCCAGCGAGTTCGCCACAATTTTGAGCGATCTGCGGGCCGGCCGCCTGACCGATGCCACGATTCTCGCCCAGAATCTGGCCACGCTGATCAACGAGCAGGCCACGCCGCAGCCCCTGCGGGCGCGCACCGGCTACGCCACCGACCCCGGCATGGTCCGCGACTACAACGAGGATAGCCTGCTGGCCTGGGACCTGCGTCTGATCTGGAACAATCAGCCGACCAATATCGGCCTGTACATTGTGGCCGATGGCATGGGCGGCCACGAGGGCGGCGAGATCGCCAGCGGCATTGCGATCAACACGATCGCCCAGATTATGGTGCCAACCCTGCTTGACCCGCTGCTGCGCAGTGGCCCGGTCTCGACCAGCACGCTCGCCGACCGCATCGTCCAGGCGGTTGTCCAGGCCAACGCCGCGATCTACGAGGAAAGCGTGCGCAACGGCGGCACCGATATGGGTACGACCCTGACGATGGCGGTGGTGGTTGGCGACCGGGCGGTGGTCGGCAACGTTGGCGATAGTCGCACGTACCTGTATCGCAACAATGAGCTGACCCGGATCAGCAAGGATCACTCGCTGGTGCAGCGGCTTGTCGATATCGGCCAGATCACCGCCGATGATGTGTACACCCACCCCAATCGAAACGCCATTCTGCGCTCGCTGGGCGACAACGCCGATCCCGATGTGGATACTTTTGAGGTGCGGCTGGAGTCAAACGATAGCCTGTTTCTCTGCTCCGACGGGCAGTGGGAGATGGTGCGCGACCAGCATATGGCCCAGATTATTGGCAAGCACGAGTCCCCGCCCGATGCCTGCGACGAGCTGATCCGGGCCGCCAACGCCGCCGGTGGCGAGGATAATATCGCCAACATTCTGGTGCGCTTCACCACGCCAATCGCCGCCGCCCGCGAGGCGCCGAGCAGCTAGATCAGAGGTTCGCGGGTCGGGACAACTCGTCCACGAAGGACACGAAGATCACGAAGATCACGTTAGATATAAAGGAATGCTTTATGACTGAACCTGTACTTCTTTCGGCCAGCTGGAGCCGTGAGCCGGTCCCAGCCGGGGCGGCCCAAGTCAACTATGTGCTGATCGCCGCCAGGCCGGCGGCGGTGCCAACCACCGTCGATGCGCCGCCGGTCAACTTTTGTCTGGTGCTCGACCGCTCCGGCTCGATGGCCGGCCCCAAGATCCAGAACCTCAAGCTGGCGGTCAGCGAGGTGATTACGGCGCTGCGCCCGCAGGATGTGGTCAGCGTTGTGCTGTTTGACGACACCTTGCAGGTGCTGGTGCCAGCCCGCCAGGCCGACGATATTCCGGCGCTGCAAAATGCCGTCGAGCGGATCGCCGAGCAGGGCGGCACGGCGATGTCGCTGGGCCTGGAGGCCGGCCTGGCCGAGCTGCAGAAGTTCCAGACCCCCGGCATGATCGGGCGGCTGCTGCTGCTCACCGATGGCCAGACCTGGGGCGACGAGGAGAAGTGCCGCGATCTGGCGACCCAGCTGGGCGCGCTGGGCGTGCCGATCACCGCGCTGGGCCTGGGCGATGAGTGGAACGAGGTGCTGCTCGACGACCTGGCCGAGAAATCGGGCGGCCAGTCGGACTATATCGCCGACCCCGATCAGATCGGCGCGTACTTTCAGCAGACCCTCCAGTCGGCCCAGACGACCACCATTCAAAACGCCCGCCTGCTGCTGCGCCTGCTGCCCGGCGTGACGCCACGGGCGGTCTACCGCGTCCAGCCGAGCATCGCCAACCTGGGGTACAAGCCCATCGGCGAGCGCGAGGTCACGGTTAGCCTCGGCGAGATCGCTGGCGACGGCGCGAGCGTGCTGGTCGATCTGATGCTGCCCGACCGCGAGGCCGGCACCTATCGCATCGCCCAGGCCGAGCTGCAGTACGATGCTCCGGCGCTGAGCATTGCCGGGGGCAAGATCAAAATTGATATTCCGCTCAGCTTCAGCGCCGATGCCAAGGCCAGCGTGGTCAACCCGCCGATTATGAACACGGTCGAGAAGGTGACCGCCTTCAAGCTCCAGACCCGCGCGCTCTCCGAGGCCGAGGTCGGCAATGTCTCGGGCGCCACCCAGAAGCTGCGCGCCGCCGCCACCAGGCTGCTCGACCTCGGCGAGACTGAGCTGGCCCAGACGATGGAGCAGAGCGCCACGCAGCTTGAGAGCGGCGGCCAGATCAACGCCGCTGATCAGAAGGCCATGCGCTATGCGACCCGCAAGCTAACCCAACGGATCGATGAGGAATAACGTGTCACCTATGAACGCAGTGTTCGTATGGCGTACCTTGGAGTAAATTATGGCTGGAGAAATACAGTTATCAGGCACTTTGGCGCGGCCGATGCTGGCGGCGCTGCCCACGCCCCAGGTGGTGTATCTGCTGCTCGAAGCGCACACCACGCCCTCGATCGCGCATGTTCAGATGCCGGTGAATGTTGGGTTTGTGCTGGACCATAGCGGCTCGATGAAGGGCGACAAGATGCGCTGTGTGCGCGATGCCACCCAGCTCGCGCTGAGCCAGCTAGGGCCGCAGGACATTGTCTCGGTGGTGATCTTCGACCATCGGCGCGAGGTGCTGATCCCGTCGCAGCCGGTCACCAATGTGGCCGAGCTCCAGCGGCAGGTCGCGAAGATCAAGGATGCCGGCGGCACCAAGATTGCGCCCGCGCTGGAGGCGGCGCTGATCGAGGTCCGCAAAGGTATGGCCAACGCCATCACCCGGCTGATTCTGCTCACCGACGGCCAGACCGAGGCCGAGAACGACTGTCTGCGCGCCGCCGCGGAGGCCGGGAAGATGGGGATTCCACTGACGGCGCTCGGCGTCGGCGATGACTGGAACGAGGATCTGCTGATCGAGATGGCTAATCGCTCCGGCGGGGTCGCCGAGTACTTCAGCAACCCCAACGATATCGGGGCCTTCTTCCAGGGCGCCGTCCAGCAGGCCCAGTCGGCGGTGGTCCAGAACGCCGCGCTGAGCCTGCGGCTGGTGCACGGCGTCGAGCCACGCGCCGTCTGGCAGGTGACGCCGCTCATCCAGAATCTTGGGTACAAGCCGATCAGCGACCGCGCCGTTGGGGTGTCGCTGGGCGATATCTCCAAAGATGAGCGGCGGCTGGTGCTGGTCGAGCTGCTGGTCGATGCCAAGCAGCCGGGCCAGTATCGGATTGGCCAGGCCGAGGTGAACTACGATGTGCCTCAGCTTGGCCTGACCGGCGAGAAGACCAAGTTCGATGTGATGCTGAACTTTGTCGCCGACCCGGCCCAGGCCACCGGCGTGGTCCCCCAGGTGATGAACATTGTCGAGAAGGTCAGCGCCCACAAGCTCCAAACCCGCGCGCTGGAGGATCTGGCGGCCGGCAACGTCGGCGCGGCGACCCAGAAGCTCCAGGGCGCCGTGACCCGCCTGCTCAACCAGGGTGAGCTGGAGCTGGCCCAGACGATGCAGACCGAGATCGAGAACCTGCAGCAGAAGGGCGAGATGACCTCGGCCGGCCAGAAGACGATCAAGTTCGGCACCCGCAAAACCGTCCGGCTGAGCGAGCTGGATCTGCCCCAGGAGTAGATCAAAGCGAACGCCGGAGTCAGCTGGGCTGGCTCCGGCGTTCGGTGCTTTAGGTGGCGGGTACGGAGACCCGCCGTACATTCCGAAGTTCTAATCCCTAACCCCTAACCCCTACGTCGTCGCCTGGCGGAACCGCGCCGAGCTGCGGAAGTAGGCGATCACCACCAGCAGCGCGGCCACGGCGGCGCCAATCCCGGCCGCAACGGCCACCAGGAGGGCATCGCTCTGCTGCACGACAATCCCGATATAGGCCCACACAATCACCAGCCCATAGGCGACATCGCCCAGCTTAAGACTGATGAAGGCCGTGATCGCTAGGCCGACCACCACGAGCAGCATCGCCCAGATCTCGGCGCTAATGCCAAAGCCGCTCCAGCCGGCGTCGTAGAGGACGATGCAGGCATTGGCGACGGTGGCGACGGTAATCCAGCCGAGATAGATGCTGAACGG
>JACCRK010000223.1 GCA_013813565.1 Herpetosiphonaceae bacterium | reverse complement strand
GCCCAAGGATGTTGAGGAGCGGCTGCGGCTGGCCCTCCAGTACTTCGGAGGAGTGTGATGACTCTAGGCCATACACCGTTGATAGCGCTGGTCTTCAGCTGACGGTCTCCGCTGATTAAATGCGGTGCGCCCGAAGTTCGCTCCGGGCGCACCGCATTTAATCGCCCTGGCGCATAGCCTCAACCAGATTGAGCATCTGGTCGATCTCGTCGCGGGTATTGTAGTGGGCCAGCCCAACCCGCACCATCCCGCCTGTTTGCGCCAGCCCAAGCCGCTCGACCAGCGCCAGGGCGTAGTAGTGGCCGCTCCAGACCGCAATCCCGTGGGCGGCAAGGCGGGCGGCAATCGCCTGTGGAGCCAGTCCCTCGCGGCAAAATGCTACCGTCGGCACCCGCTCGGCGGCCCGCTCCGGCGCGGTGATGCCGTAGATCCGCTCGCCGGGGATCGACTGGAGCGCGGCGATCAGATACTGACCAAGATCGCGCTCGTACTCCTCGATCACATGCAGCGCTGCCAGCAGTGTGAGCCGCTGGCCGGAGGCAGACCCAAGCTGCTGCTCATAGCGGTCGATATAGCTCACGCCCAGCCCGCCAAGATACTCCAGCGCGCCATTGATCGCCGCCTGGCCCTCGTGGTTCTGGGTGCCGGTCTCCCAGCGGCTAGGCAGCGTCTCCGGGGCCGGGCGAACTTTGTAGACGGTCAGACGCTCCAGATGCTCACGCCGGCCCCACAGCACGCCGATGTGCGGCCCAAAAAACTTGTAGGCCGAGCAGGCCACGAAGTCGGCGCCGAGCGCGGCCACATCGCACGGAATGTGGGGAACCGCCTGCACCGCATCAACAAAGCACAGCGCCCCGACACTATGCGCCAGCGCGACCACCTGCCGCACATCGGTGATCGTGCCAACCGCGTTGGAGGACCAGCCAACCGCGACCAGCTTCGTGCGCGGCGTGATCTTGCTGGTCAGATCGGCCCAGTCCAGCGTGCAGTCCGCCGGGTTGATATCGACTTGGCGCACGGTCACGCCGCGCTCCTCGGCCGCCATGCGCCAGGGGGTGATGTTGGCGTCGTGGTCGAGCGTGGTCACCACAATCTCGTCGCCTGGCTGCCACTCGCGGGCCAGCGAGCGGCTGAGCGCAAAGGTCAGCGTCGTCATGTTGGCGCCGAGCACAATCTCGTCTGGTGCGCCGCCAAGCAGCGCTGCCAGCCCGACGTGGCACTCCTCGATCACCGCATCGGTGCGCTGGCTGGTGAGAAATCCACCATGGACATTCGCCACCGAGTCCTGGAAATAGCTCGTGGTGTGGTCGATCACCGACTGTGGAACCTGGGTGCCGCCAGGGTTGTCGAAAAACACCAGCCGCTTGCCCTGATACTTCTGCCTGAGCGAGGGAAAATGCCCGCGAAACGGGGAAAGATCAAGCTCCATTGCAACCTCCACGCTAAAAATCAAGCTATTCAATCGGAACATCGCTGAATCAATCATACTCTATCTCGCTGGCGGCTGATTCCGGGCCGGCGGCTTTCTGGTATGATACGCCCGCAATGGGCAGCGTGGCTCACCGCAATGTCGCAACGGATCCCTATAAACGTCGGAAATCAGCGGGTAGGCTGGCTGGATTGAGCCTCACGGCTGATTGACGACTTCAATGTTTCGGAGGAAGCTCATGCGTTTGATCATTGTGCGCCACGGTGAGAGTGAGTGGAATAAAATCGGTCGCTATCAGGGCCAGGAAGATGCGCCCCTGAGTGAGCTTGGCCGCCAGCAGGCCGAGGCGCTGGCCCGGCGGCTCCAGCGCGAAAAGCTGGATGCCATCTATGTCAGCCCGCTCCAGCGGGCCTCGAACACGGCCCGGGCGATCGCCGAGTTCCACGCCGATGTGCCGTTCCACACCGAGCCAGCCCTGCTGGAGATCCACCACGGCGACTGGCAGGGGCTGTACAGCCCCGATGTCAAGGCCCAGTACGCCGCCGAGCTCCGCGAGTGGCAGCTCTATCCGACCCGCTCGCAGATGCCCAACGGCGAAAGCTTCTCCAATATCCTCAAGCGGGTGGTCGATTTTAAGGAAAGGCTCCAGAACGATCACCTGAACCAGACCGTGCTGCTCTCAACCCACGATGTGGTCGTGAAGATTCTGGTCGCCGATGCGCTGGGGATCAATATGGATCGGATCAACCGCCTGTGGATTACCAACGCTTCGATCAGCGTGATCGAGTATGGCAACGATCTGCCCTATCTGGTCAGCCTGAGCGAGGCATGTCACCTGGGCAAGCTCGCCACCGTGCGCGAGAATCAGACTGCGCTTTAGAGATTAGGGAATTAGGGATTAGGCCACTCTAATGGCGTAAAGCTACGTTTCCACCAGCCACCTGTCAGATTACGATCTGGCGGGTGGTTTTGCTGTAACCATCCGCTGGCTGCGGCGTAGATAGACCAGTATTAGCGCCACCGATTGATTGAGAGAGGATTATTTTGAACCCTAGCCCGTCTGCCATACCAACCCAGAGCCGCGTCCACACCGGCTGGCTGTGGGTCGCCCTCGCTCTGCACGCCACTGGCGCCGCCGCCTTCCAGCTCGGCAACGACTATAGTTCGCTGTTTGAGAGCCGCATCGACGGGATCCTGAGGATGATCGTGCTATTCGGCCTCGCGGTCGGCCTGACTCAGCTCAGCAGCCTGGTCGTGGCCCATATGGCCGGGGCCGCGATTGCCGCCAGCATGCGCCGCCGCATGATCGTGGCCATCCTTGTGCTGGGACTGCTCAACCTTGTCCTTGGCAGCAACACCATCTTCAGGCTGCCGCTCTTCGGGCTGATCGTTGGGATCGCCTGGCACAAATGGACGCGCCTGCCGCTAGTCTGGCTGGGCGCCGCCGCTATCAGCGGGCTGCTGGTCCACCTTCTCAATCAGCAAAGCATAGAGATCCTGTACGACCTGATGCCGAGCGCTGGCATTCTCACCAGCCGGGTGTTCTACGCCGCCAGCCTCGGGCTGATCTGGGCGCTGGTTGGCGGGACGGCCTTCGCGATCCTGCACACCTTTGCCCCCAACACCGACCTGCCCGAGTGGCGCCGGTCGATCAGCGAGCTGGCCGAGCTGATCCCAGGTGGCCGCCGCCTCCTGCAAGGAATGCTGGCGATCGCGCTGCTTGGCACGCTCTGGGTGGTCTACCTCCACGGCAGCCAGAACTGCCGCTGGATCGACCGCGCCCTCGGGCGCAGCGGCTGTGTTGGGACCATTGCCACCAGAATGCTCATGGATCCGGTCATGGCGTTTACGCAGGATGGATCAACCTTGCTCGTGACCGATCTTGCTGGTGCCAGCCTCTACGATTTCGCCAGCCGCCAGCGGGTTCAAGCGTTGGATCTGCCTGAGGCTAGGTATGTTGTGGCGGGTACAATCGCCGCCGATGGCAGCCAGATCGCCCTGGCCGTGGATCCTTTAGGCGGATCTGACACCACCATCAATATCTATCGGCGCGCTGAGACGACGCCATTTCAGAGCCTTGTGCTGACGGATACCTTTATGCCGGCGCTGGGATTCTCGCTCGATGGCCGCTCGCTGCTGATTGACGACACGATCTGGAGCATCGCCGATGGCGCCCGGCTGGGCCAGGTCGATGCCGCCAGCCGCGCCCAGTATCGCACCACCAGCAGCCTCTTCCATCACGAATCGCCCGATGGGAGCTTCACCACCCGTGAGAGCGGCGCCGAGATCAGCATCTACAGCCCGCGCTACGACGGCAGCATTGGCCTGAAAGTAACCACACTGCCAACCGTATGGCCCAATCAGCTCGTGCTGGCCGTGTTCTCGCCCGATAACAGTTTGCTGGCAACCACGCCGACGTTTGATAGCCAGTCGATTGAAATCTGGCGCACCAGCGACGGCAGCCTGATCAGCACCATCCCCGTGAGTTCGCAGAACAGCAGTTGGATTGAGGCGCTGGCGTTTACCGCCGACAGCCAGCATCTGTTGGTAGCCAACGGATTTCAGGATAGTATCGAGATCTATCGCCTCAAGTAGCCCTAAAAGCGCTGCGACCCCATCAGATTATTGGTGGGGTCGCAGCGCTTTTAGTCATTTTCATTTGGCGGCTCAAAACACCTCGTAGACCAGCGCCGTGGTGGGCACCTCGTCGGTGGGATCGAGGTTGGCCGGGCGGATATGGCCGCGCAGGTACAGAAACTCGACGTGCGCGCCGATCTCCTCCAGGCCCAGCAGCACATCGTAGCCGTCCAGGTTTTGGTACATCGCCGCCGACAGCTCGGCCACCGTGCGCGGCTGCTCGCGCAGCAGATCGAGGATGCGGGTGATCTTGCGCTCGTGCCCGGCAAACAGCCCGGCGATCCGCCCGGCCAGATCGCTGATCGGGTCCTCGTGCCCGCCAAGCGTCAGTTCGATTCCGTCGAGCCGGGCGACGTTGTGCAGCGAGCGGCGGTAGTGCTCCAGCCCGGTGCCGGGCGTAATCGTCTCGGGGGCCATGTGCGGCGAGGTGCGGGACAGAATATGGTCGGCGCTGAGCAGAATCTCATCAAGCCGCAGGCAGATCTGCCCTGGGCAGTGGCCGGGCACGTGGATGACATCAAGCAGATCGTCGATCCGGTCGCCGTCCTCGACCAGCTCTTCGACCGGCAGCGCCCGAAAGACCTCTTTGCTCCAGCCATACATCTGCATCAGGCGAGCGTGCTCGGCGCCGGCAATCCCAGCGCGATGCAAAAACAGACTGAGCTGCTTGCTGGCCATCAGCAGACGGCCCTGATAGTTCGTGATCACCCGGCGGTCGAGCGCGTGCATGGTGATCGGAGCCGCCGTGTGCTGGCGCAGCGTGGTCAGGCCGCCAAAGTGGTCGATATGCGCGTGGGTGATGATGATCCGGCGCAGATCGGCGGGCGTGATCGCTTCGCCCCAGCCGTCGCGCACCTGGGCAAAGCCGGCCAGCAGATGCTCATCGGAGCTGCCCAGGCCCGAGCCGCTATCGACCAGCGTGGCGATACCATCGCCAAGCAGCAGGTACACATTGCCCCAAAAGCGCGGAAACACCTCAATCGGCAGTGTATAGATCCGAATTCCCGAACGGCTAACGTGCCGCGTCACCGCTAGAGCCATAGCGCCCTCCCTGAGTAGCCCAAATCCTGATCATAGGTGATGATAAATTATACACGCTGTCGATCGGCCACTGAGTTGATCGTAGGAAGAGACCTATGCTATGCTTGCCGGAGCCAATCGAGATAAACTTTAGTCTGGAGTGCTAGCATGGCGAAAACATTTCCAGCGATCACCGCTGATCTCAACGAATTTATTCAGGCCCAGCCACTGTTTTTTGTGGCCTCGGCGCCGCTGAGTGGCACGGGCCACGTCAACCTCTCGCCCAAGGGGCTGGACTGTCTACGGATTCTCGGGCCAAACCGGGTGGCCTACATCGACCTGACCGGCAGCGGCAACGAGACCTCGGCGCATCTGCTGGAAAATGGCCGCATCACCTTTATGTTCTGCGCCTTCAGCGGCCCGCCTAAAATCCTGCGCCTGTTCGGCCAGGGTGCGACGGTGCTGCCGGACAGCGCCGAGTGGGGCGAGCTCAAGCCGCTGTTCCCCGACTATCCGGGGATGCGCCAGATTATTGTGGCCGACATCGCGCGGGTGCAGACCTCGTGCGGCTATGCGGTGCCGCTGATGGAGTACGTCAGCGAGCGCGACACGCTGATTCGCTGGGCCGAAAATATCGGTGAAGAAAAGCTGATCAGCGCTCGCGCCGAGAAAAACGTCACCAGTATCGATGGTCTGACAACGGCATTGGGCGCCAGCAGCGCTCCAGGGTCGGCATAGCCCGCTTCACTCTTCTTTATACGAGGTTGGACACCGTTTAATGCATTACGACGTCATTGTAATTGGGGCGGGGATGGCGGGCCTCGTGGCCGCAAATCGCCACGCGCACGCCGGCCGGCGGACCTTGCTGCTAGCCAAGGGCCAGGGCACCCTGCACTGGAGCAGCGGCTGTATTGATCTCTGGCCGAGCGCCCAGCCACGGTCCGCGATCAGCCAGCTGGCGCCGCCGCACCCCTACGCGCTGAGCGGACCCGCCGCGCTCGATGCGGCGATCGGCTGGCTGCAAGCCACGGCCAGGGCGGCGGGCTACCCGCTGGCGGGGACGGTCACCAGCAATCTGGCGCTGCCGACAGCCCTGGGGACCTGGCGGTCAACCGCGCTGGCGCCCCACTCGATGATCGCCGCCGAGCGCAATGTGCTGGCGAGCGGCCCGGTGCTGGTCGCCGGCTTCCGTGAGCTGCGCGATTTCTACCCGCCGATGCTGGCGGCGCGGCTGAACGAGCAGGACATTGCGGCCGAGGGGCGCTATCTGACGATGCCGCCGACCGAGCGCACGCTGGATTTCAACACCGTCCAGCTGGCGCGGCTTTTTGAGCAGCCAGCGTTTCGCGCCGATATCGGGCGACAGCTGCGGGCCTTGCGTGGCGCCGCTCGGGTGATCCTCCTGCCGGCGGTGCTTGGCATCCAGGACACCCTGGCGATCGTCGCCGAGCTGCAGACTAGCAGCGGGGCGCTGATCGCTGAAGTGCCCACGATGCCGACCAATGTGCCGGGGCTGCGCCTGTACCGGCTGCTGGTCGCCGCCTTTGAGGCCGCCGGTGGCCGGATGCAACTCAATGCCGAGGTCATCGGCGGCGACTGGGAAGGCCCGCGATTGCAGGCGGTGTGGAGCAAAGCCCCGGCCCGTGATCAGCAGCACCGCGCCGATCAGTTTGTGCTGGCCACCGGCGGCATTGGTGGGGGCGGATTGCGGGCCGACTATCCCGGCCAGCTTCGCGAGACCGCGCTGGACCTGCCGATTGCCCAGCCGGAACGCAGCGAGTGGTTCGATCCGGTGGCGCTCAACCCGCAGGCGGTGTACTGCGCTGGCATAGCCGTCGATCGGCACCTCCGCCCGATCAATGCGGCCGGCGACGTGCTCGCCCAAAATGTGCGCGTGGCCGGCGCGGCCCTGGCCGGTGCAGATCTATTGCGCCAGCGCTGTGTCGAGGGCGTTGCCCTGGCAACCGGGTGGCAGGCCGGAGCATAGCCCTAAACCACTCTGCGGCAGACTCCAGACATGGAGTCTGCCGCAGAGTGGTTAATCGGCGCAGCGCTATTTGAGAATGAGCTTTAGCTCAACATCAAAGGTAAGATCCGCATCGGGCGGAATCACGCCAGGAGCTCCCTGCGAGCCATAGGCAAGCGCCGAGGGGATAATCAGGCGGCGTTTGCTATTCTCCTTCATGCCCACAATCCCTTCATCCCAGCCTGGAATAACCTCACCGTTACCAACGGTAAACGTAAGCGGATCACCGGACGCGAGTCTGTCAAAGATTGTGCCATCGGCCAGATAGCCAGTGTAATACATGCCGACCATATCGCCAGCTTTGACGGCTGGTCCCGCGCCAGCTTCGAGATCGGCGTACTGCAGCCCCGACTCGGTTGTTGTCAGCGCGATATCGGCTGGCAGCGCTGGAATCGGCTCAGCTGCCGGAAGTGCCGGCGCCGCCGCGCTCTCTGCTACAGAAACCAGCTCAACATCAAAGATCAGCTCAGCATCGGGCGGAATAACCCCGCCGGCGCCCTGGGCACCGTAGCCGAGGGCGGCAGGAATGATCAAGCGGCGCTTTCCACCCACTTTCATGCCTACGATGCCCTCATCCCAGCCCTGAATAACTTGCCTTTGGCCAAGGGGGAAAGAATATGGCTGGCCGGATGTTACGTTGCTGTCGAAGACGGTGCCATCGGTCAGATAGCCGGTGTACAGCATTGACACAGTATCGCCGGTTTTGGCCTCCTGGCCTGATCCGACCACAACATCGGCGTACTGCAGCCCCGATGGCAGGGTCTGCACCTGAATATCTGCAGGAAGGGCGGGAACCGGCTGCGCCCCTGCGGCGGCTCCAGTTCCAGTGGTTGGCTGAGCGGCTGGGGTCGACAGCACCACAGTCGGCTGACTTTGATTCGCATTATCGCCAGGCCGCTCGATATTGCCACACCCGGCAATCAGGCCGAGACCAGCAATGACGCTCAGAGCACGCGGCAATTGTTTAAGATTGACAATTTTCACAGGGATCCTTTCCAACTAAAGACGGTATTCTGGCGCATTATACCCGATACATACTGCCATCACACGCTCTTCAGCACCACATCATTTTTCACCGAAGGTAAATCTGGTAGCGTAATGGGGGAACTTTTAACCGATTGTGATCGTCTAGAACGTAGTATCTATTGTAGCGCTGTAAGTATTCGATGTCGCGCTTTTTATACTGTGGAGGTTTCAATGGAAAACACCTCGGATAAAGTATCAGCAGTCTTGTTTTTATTGCTCTTATTAACTGTTCCTTTTCTCTATATGATTATCAGCGGCACCGGGTTCTAGAAATAGTACATGACGGCTATTGCAATGGCCTTTCGTGTATAATGGCACGAAGGAGACACGTATGGGACAATCAAACCCCGAAATCACGCGGCTGCTGCGCCCATTTGGGCGGCGGCTCCGCTTCGCAGATACGCTGCGCTGGGCGGCACGTACGTTCTGGCTGCCAGCGCTTGGCTTCGCAGCCATCCAGGGCGCCGGGCGGCTGTTCCCGCTGCCAAACTGGATGTGGTGGTCGTTCGCCCCGTTTGCCCTCTGGCTGATCGCCTTGTTGGTGGTGATTGTGCGGCCACAGTCGGCCCGCCGCATCGCCCAGCGCAGCGATCTCCAGCTGGATCTCCGTGAGCGGCTATCGACCGCGCTGGAGCTGAGCGCCAGCCCTGATTCCGGGCCACTTGATGCGGTCCAGCACGCCGATGCCCTGGTGGCGGCGCGGGCTACAAACCCCCGCCTGATGCGGCTGGCTCCGCCACGCCGCGATCGGCCGTGGTGGGCGCTGGCGGCAACGCTGCTCTTGCTCGGCGGACTATCGGCGGTGTTCCCCAACCCACAGCGCGCGGTGCTGGCCGAGAAAGCGGCGCTCCAGGCTGATCTCGAAAAAGTGACCGAGCGCATCGACCTCACGCGCCAGGAGATCGCTAAAGATCAAACGCTGTCGCCTGAGGAGCGCGCCGAGCTGGAGCGCCAGCTGGCTGAGCTTTCCAAAGATCTGCGCGAGAATACTGCGTCCCGCGAAGATGCGCTGGCGCGGATCTCTCGCACTGAGCAGTCGTTGCAAAAGCGACTCGACACGCGCGCTGGCTCACGCCGGGCTTCGCTGGAGGAGCTGGCCCAGGCGCTGCAAAATCAACGTGGCGAGCAGGCTCAGCAGCGTCTCGATCCTGAGCAGGCCGCCAAAGAGCTTGAGAAGACCGCCGACAATGTAGGTCAGATGAGCGCTCAACAGCGCGAGCAGCTCGCCCAATCCCTGGAGCAACAGGCCAATCGTGCCGCCGCCAGCGATCCCGAGCTGGCTCAGGATTTGCGCGATGCCGCCAGTGCGCTCCGTCAGGGTGATACCGCCGGTGCCGAGGCATCGTTGCGCAAGGCTGGCCAGCGCGCCAGCGCCAGCGCCCAGCAGCTACGCGATCAGCAGGGTGCGGAGCAGGCATTGAGCACACTTCAGGAGAGTCGTGATCAAGCTGCACAGGCTGGCCAGCAGGGTCAGCAGGGTCAGCAAGGCCAGCAGGGCCAGCAGGGCCAGCAAGGCCAACAGGGCCAACAGGGCCAACAGGGCCAGGGACAAGGCCAGGGACAAGGCCAGGGCCAGGGTCAGGGCCAGGGCCAGGGCCAGGGTCAGGGCAGCCTGGGCGGCGGCGGGTCCGGTGCGCGCCACTTGGGCAGCGGGTCCGGCGCGGGCGCTTTCGGGGGCCCAACCGGCGACAACCGCCAATGGTCAACCGGCGACCTCGACTCTATCTTCGCACCCTTCGACCGACTCGGCCGGCCGGGTGACCC
>JACCRK010000086.1 GCA_013813565.1 Herpetosiphonaceae bacterium | reverse complement strand
CCGTCAATTCCAAGGCGAGGGCATATTTCCAGTCAATATGACCCCGAACGGCATCAGCGGCCTGGCGATCAGACAAGCCCTCGGCAAACTGTAGGATCAGGACGAGCGCCAAGCGGGCGGGGTCAAGTGCAGGCTGTCCTGTAGCCGAAAAGAGCGCAGCGAACTGCTGATTAGTGTACAGCATCCCAAAGGTGTCGGCCATGGTCATAACGGTGGTGCCCTTTGGAAAGGCAGCGCAGGCAACACGGATCGTTTCGTCTGGGATTGTGTAGCCGAGGGGCGAACGAAGTGACATGGGACACCTCCTCCAACATGGATTTCGACATCAAGCCAATGCCATCAATTGTATACTGGGAGATATCGTCTGTCGCTGGTTCTCCCCCGCAGTTTAGCGCTCATAGTGGGTTCGCCAGCAGAGTCAAGTTCCGTGTCACCGGACGCCACAGCATTAAGACGTGTAAAAATTGAGATGTATAGTGTTTTTTGCAGCGTTTTTCATGTTAATTGTACGTGATTTCATCGAAACGATTGACAAACCCGTGCGATCTACGCCGCAAAACTATTGACCGGGATTCAGGTCATTGGGACGGCTACTGCCGCTCTGCCATGCGACCCCGGTGCTAGGCCAGTTCGCAGATTAAGGTCGTCCCATCCGGCAGGCGGGGTTGGCGCTCGCGCACCCGCGCACAGATCGCCGCCAGATCGCGATTCAGCTGCCGGTCGTTGAACCCGTTGAACGTCACCCGCGTCTGATCCTCCGTCACCACGATCGTGCCCGGCAGGTCAAAAAAAGGTCGCAGTCGCTCCCAGCCCGACTGGGCATACGTCGCCGGAAAAAAATGGTCGCGGGTCCACATGCCCAGATTCGCCGCACACAGCTTGAAGACCGTCATGAGCTGATCCTTGCGATTATCCAGTTCAAACATCGGCGGCGCGTGCGCCAGATCCGCCTGGCTTTGGGCCACCGCATCCTGCTGATCACGCAGCTTCTGAAGCGTTGCCGTGGCGGTCGCGACCTGCACCTCGGCAGCGTCCAGCGCGGCCTGGAGGGCGGCCGCGTGCTGCTGCGCTTGCGCTCGGTCTGCGGTTCGCACCAGGGGCACCAGGTCCGCCGCGCTGGACGCCGTGCGCCGACACGTCGCGGCCGTCGCCCGCCGTTGCGCCAGCATGCGCTGGGCTTTGCGTGCCTGCTGCGCCAGCCGCGCCGCCCGTTTGGTGCAGCGGGACTGGCGTTTGGCCGCCTCACTATTGGCCACCTCGGTCTTCTGAAAGCCGGCATTGACATCCAGACCGAGCGGCAACAGCCACAATTTGAAGTGGTTTTCTTGCGCCGTGATCAAGCCGGTCTCATGGGCAGCGGCCAGCAGCAGCAGTCCGCCGGCCCCGGCCACCTCGTGCTGGGTCAGGGCTGGGGCGATGCAGGATCTTTTTTTTCGTGGCGGGGCCGCTGGTAGGAAACGTCCAGGCGCGCGCGGACCCGATTGATCTGGGTAACGCTGACGGTACAGTCCAACACGGTCGCCAAGAGGACTTTGAGGGCGTGCGATGGCGTGTGGGGATGAGCCTGACAATAGGTGACGATCCAGTCCTGGACCGGCGGTGTCACCAGCCAGGCGTGCCCATGGCGCTGATCCGGAAACGCGGCGTCCCCGGCGGTGGCAAAGCGGGCCTGCCAGCGAAAGACGGTGGCGCGTGAGACAAGCGTATTGGCGCGCTGCCGGGCCGCATCCCAGGGGAGACCAGCTCCCATGGCCGCGATGACGCGCCGCTTGGTGGTGTGATCGGGAGATACCCCAGACGACATCGAATGCATCCTCCGATTCAGGCACTGCTGGCGAAACACCGCAAGTATACCCGATCAGGGAGTCTCAAATGAGAGGGGTTTTGCCCGTCGCAATGGTCTGAATCCCTGGTTCATGCCGCTGCTGTTGATTATCGTTATCGCGCTCGCCATTGCATCCACGATCCACCGCAGCAAACGCTCAAACGAGATACTGGAGCGCTGGGCCGCCAGCAACCAGCTGCGGATTCTGAACAACGAAACCCGCCACTTTTTTCGCGGCCCGATGTTTTGGCGCACCTCCAAAAATCAAATCGTCTTTCGGGTCAGCGTGATTGACCAGTATGGTCGGCAACGCTCCGGCTGGGTGCGCTGTGGCGGCTGGTTTTGGGGCTTGCACAGTGACAAGGTTGATGTGCGCTGGGATGCCTAGACCCTTCCAAACACCTACCGAATGGTATAATTAACCGATCAATAGTCTACTATTCGCGGCAGCAAAGCCTATTCTGAGCTTGCTGGGTTGGCAAGTTGTGCTGGCACCAGATGCCGCTCTACCCTTCAGCCACGGTAACAATAGAGCAAACCAGATCGAATACTGACTGATCAAAAGAGAGAGGAGAAAGATATCAAATGACAACACAGCCCCCGCCATATCACGCGCTTGATCTGCCCGCGTTACAGACACCCTGGCAGACATTTTCGCAGCGCATCCAGGCGACTGTCCAGGCGACCCTGGCCCACCCCGACTTTGGCGAGCTACAGGCGGCGTCGCCCCAGGAATTTGCCGATGCGAAGATCCTACATCCCTTTATTCAGACGGCGATCCTGGAGCCGATGCGCTGGCTGATGCCCTCGGCGCATTCCAGGGTGATCCGGCTGCTCCAGCTCGATGCGAGCCATTCAAGCCTGGGTAATAATCTAGGCACACGCTTTGCCCACTCCATGACCCCGCTGCTCTTAAATCCACTCATGCCCCATTTTGGCGCGGTCGCGCTGCCGTTTGCCGCGCTGCTGAACCTGTGCGGCATCGAAAAAGCCTCCGATGATCTGCACATTCTGGGCTTTGAGATGCGCCACGGTGAACAGTGTGATCAGCAGCGGATTGTGACACCGTATCGGGCCGTGCTAGCGCCGTTCCTCACGCTCGTGCTGGAGGTCATTGATGGGGCGTACCCGGACCTTAATACGGTCGCCAGGCACGTCCGGCGCTGGGATGTTCCGCTGATTGACAGCCCGATCACCACGACGCTGCAGGCGCTCCTGGCGCTGCTGCCAGCGGAAGAGCTGAGTCCATCCGAGCGCTGGTGGGTCGAACATCCGCTTCACACCACCCTGATGCTCAATTTGGTGGCGGTTGCGCTGGTGGTCGAGAGCAGCGCCAGCTTTCCTGAGCCGGTACGGACGCTGGTGCTGGAGGCGCTGCGCCAGCGCTATACCGGCGTTCAGGCCCAGCTGGCGAATCCCAGCATGGCCCTGGGCGATGCGCTGGCTGTGGGGGCGGACACGATCCTGGTGAAGTGTGTGTTTGCCGTGCTGCTCGGCTGTGTGGTGCTGGCGCAGCCGGATCAGCATCGAGCGATCGAGCGCCACTGGGCCGCGCTGTTGCAGGCGATCAATACCGGGGCCGGTCTGATTCGGCTCGCCAACGACCTGGGCGCGCTGACAATCGCCCACCCGACCTTGAAAACAACGCTGCAGAACATTCAGCCCGGCCACGCCGCGATGTTTCCGTACGCGATGTTTGCCACGCTGCGTCCGCACATTCGTCAGCATGCCGAAAGCTCCTTTGAGCTGCTGCTTGATCGCCTGCTGCGTGATGGCGAAGGCCGCGAGTACAATATTGGGCTGTGTGCCTCTGCTAACGAGTGGAGCTGCCCTGGGCAAATGTGGCACACATTTTGATTTTGGCAGAACCTGGACGATCTCCAGCTGGTTCATGAGCGCTGGCGAAGCCAGTTCGTGGCGGTGGTGCGTTCACTGGCCGCCGATTGTCCTGAGATGGCGTATCTGCTGCGGGCGTTTGTGCGCTACAACGACGAGCTGTATCGACGTGGCGGCGATTACGACGATGTGCAGGTTGCCTCGCACGGCGCGCTGCCGGTGATGCAGCAGACCTTCTGGGCCGCTCGCCGTGAGCCACCCCTGCGCTCCATGGAGCTGGGCAGAGCGATTTCGCGGTAGACGCTATCTGCTGAGGCCTTTGAAGCAATCAGGAGTCTGGTCGACTATAATGGCCGAGATATGGGGCTGATCGGCTTTTTGCTGGCCTCGGTAGTCAACTTCTTCCTGAAAAGCGAAATGCTCTACTGGGTGCTGACCTACGCTGGCATCCTGATCTTCATCGGCCTGACCGCCTATGATACCCAGAAGATCAAGAAGCTCAGCGCGGGGCTTGATGGCAACAATGATCAGCTGATGCTGCGGCGGGTGGTGCTGATGGGCGCGCTGACCCTGTATCTCGACTTCATCAACCTGTTTCTGCTGCTGCTGCGGGTGCTGGGACGCCGCCGCTAGCAGCAAGCAACAGCCCGATTTTCGCTGTGGGGCAGGGCATAGGCCTGCCCCACAGCTGTGTCATCTCGTGGCCATCAGCGAAGATCAGGCCTGGTGGATTGCAAACCGCTTCCCGATCTCCGATCCGTGACCGCCTAGCGCGGCAGCGCCCCCAGGCGGGTGGCGTGGGTGCCGTACCAGCTGCGCACATCGTAGTACAGGCCAATTCCGATGATATCCGAGTGATCGTAGGACTCGCGCACACCCAGATGGTTCCAGACCCCGATCTGCGGAGCGCCGGTGTTGTTCACAATCTGGTCGGTCGAACCAAGCTTCGGCCCGTTCATCGAGATCGTGTTCACAACCCCATCGTTCTTCCACCAGGATGCGGTGATCGGCACCAGCCCGCTGCGGTTGCGGGTGTACGATCCCATAAACCAGGCGTTGCCGCTCCAGATTGGGTTGATGGTAATCTCGGGGTACTGGTAGCCGGTCAGCCACGACTCGTAGGTTTTTTCGGTTGACCAGGAGAAATAGTACACATCTGGCTGCGCCTTGACCCAGCCATTCAGCTCCTTGGCGCCCTCCGGCGACAGATCCCAGACGCTGATATCTTTGGTGCTGGTCCAGATTGAGCTGGCCCAGACCCGATCGGCGTAGCTATTGAACGACTCGCCTGGGCGGCGGGAAAGCCCCCACTGGTCGAGCTTGAAGTCGTAGAGCTGGGTGCTGGCGCTGGCAGCAATCAGCGCCACCATCTGCTGGGCGTAGGGGAGAAATAGATTCACGCCGGTTGCCAGGGTGGTGCCGTCGTGGGGCGAGGCGATCGTGGTCACGCTATCGACCCAGGGCTTGCGGGTGGTGTTGAACAGGTGTGACAGCTCGGCGGCGGGTGTGGCGGCGACTTCCTCGGCGCTGCCCTCTGAGAGGAGCTGAGCCAGCACGCGGGTGGTCTGTCCACCCTGGCTATGGGCGATCAGGTGAACCTTGTTGGGCAATCCGCTGGCCGGATCGGTGGCGCCCCACTGCGGGTAGAGGCCGGGGTGGGTGCGGCCAAAGCGGGCGTGGCCGTGCTTGGCCGCATGGGCGGCGCCGTAGTCGACTGTGCCGCCGCGGATCTGGGCATATAGCTCAGCTGCCCGATCCCAGTTGCTGGAGAAAGGTCCGACGCTGGCGGTGTAGGTGGGGTAGCCGCGGTTGGTCAGATACTCCTGGATATCGAGGAAGCCGCCCCAGTACTTGAAGCCCAGCACTTCATCGCGGCCCCAGCCGCCGAAGCCATGGACAAGCACGATCGGATACTGGTTCTGCCGCGGAGGATCAGCGGCGCTGGCCTGCGGTACCGCTAGGAGCATCGATGAGACGGCGAACAGAAGAACCAAGAATAACCCCAAGCGTCGTTGCACGGTTTTCCTCCTCGAATATTAAATTTTGTTAATAACTTGCGCTGAACATAACACGCTGCGTTATATATTGTCAAGTACCAATTTTGCGGTGCGACTCGGGGAGGCCGCAGCCCTATGCCAGCAGGGCTGGATCGTTGGAGGAGGCAACAGGGCTGTTGGCGATAGAATTCTGGTGGTTGTAGGTCACGGGTCCACAGCAGCAAATCAATCGCCGCCAGGGACTCAGGGCTGGGTGAGCTTCAAGAGGATGGTCTCATGGGGCTGCACGCGCTGGGTCAGCTCGCCTGCAACGTCATGGCAATCGTGCTGGGTCCACAGATTGCGCACGCGCTTGGGCCGGTCGAGGAGACCGATCTCGCTCGCCCGAACCACCACATCGTTGCCGCTTGATCCTCGGTTGATCAGCGCGACCGCCACGGACCCATCGGCCAGCGGCTTACGCCACACTTCGCAGTGGCCAGCCTGTTTGACCCGCCTGGCCGGAATGCCCAGGGTATCCTGATTGACCGCGATCACCTCGAGGTTCATCAGCAGGGCGGCGCTTTCCTGGTCAAGCGTCCGCAGGTCGCAGCCGATCATCAGCGAGGCCATACACCAGAGCGACATATGGGTCTGATATTCGAGCCAGGACAGTCCCGCCCCGGCGATATGGCCCTTGCCTTTAAGCCCGACCACCAGCATGTCGAGATCGTTCCAGCCGCCAGGGCCGCCATACGGGGCAAGATCGGCGGCCACATCCAGCGCAACATCAATCCCCACGCCGTAGTAGGGCTGGTCGACTGCCACCCAGATGCTCACCCAGCTGTCGAAAATATCGCCAGTCACCCGCCACATGTGCCCGCCAACCGCCCGCCCCCACAGGTGCGGGCTGCGTCCGCCCCACTCGCACAGCGAGAACAAGCACTCGCGCCCGGTTTTGCGCAGGGCTGCACCCATGCTGGCGTAGCGCTCTAGCGCCGTGGCCTGGTCGGTCGGGGCATTGCAGTAGTCGTACTTGAGAAAATCGATGCCCCAGCCGGCCCAGAGCTGCGCGTCCTGCTCCTCAAATCCGTAGCTCCCGGGATAACCGGCGCAGGTTCGATCCGCAGCGTCGGAGTAGATGCCCAGCTTCAGGCCACGCTCATGGACATAGTCGGCCAGCGCCTTGATGCCGTGCGGAAACTTTTCCGGGTCCGCGATGAGGTCGCCATTGCTGTCGCGGCCGCCCTTGTGCGACCAGCAATCGTCGATCACAACGTAATTGTAGCCCAGCTCTCTCAGGCCAAGCGCCGCGATCGCATCGGCGGTCTCGCGAATCGCGGCCTCGTTGATCTGGCTACCAAACATGTTCCACGAGTTCCAGCCCATCGGCGGCGTGGCGGCGAGAGAGATTGCCATCGGATGCTCCTGACTGCTACGAAATAAGCCTCGATTGATCCGGCAGGGCGCGAATGGCCTGGATGATCCGATCCTCCAGCGGGTCGGCAGCGCTGGCGGCAATCTGGCCGGCCTGATCCATCCAGGCGATGGTGGCCGCAATCGCCTCGCGCTGGGGCGTGCGCGGTCGCCAGTCGGGCAGGAGGCTGGCCAGCCTGGCCCCGCTGAAGACCTGGGTGTGGCCAAAGTTGCCCGGCAGGTGGCCGTAGCGCTCGTCTGAGATCGCCAGCAGCAGATCCTGGGGCGCGTGGACGATCTCCGCCTGCACCCCCAGCGCAGCGGCGACCGCCTGCAGCCAGGCATCCCAGGTCAGCGGCTCGGGGTGAACGAGGTTGTAGGTCTGGCCCAGGCTGGCGGGATTGCCGGCGAGGTCCGCGAAGGCCGCGCCGGCATCGGGTGCTGGCAGAAACTGAAAATAGTTCAGCCCGTCGCCGACCGAGAGCAGCGGCTGGCCCTTGCGCAGCCGATCGATCCAGTTGCTGCTCAGATCGGCCTGGCGCAGTAGGGTGCCGCCGGGGCCATAGGTGAACGATGGCTTGACAATTGTGGCCGGAAAGTCCTCGTCGCGGTAGGCGCTGAGCAGCAGTGCATCGGCGGCGACCTTGCCGGCACCGTAGCCGCCGTCGTGCTGGCCGTTGAGCGGCGCGGTCTCGTCCTGGTAGAGCGCAGTGAAGGGCGGGCCGTAGGTCATCACGGTAGAGCAGTGGACGAAGTGGCCCACCCGCCCGCGCAGCGCCCGTAGCGCCGAGGCGGCGTCCTCGGCCGTGAAGGAGATCATATCGATCGCCACGTCGAAGCGCTGAGTCTGGAGCGCCGCCTCGAAGGTTGGGCGGTCGCGGCGGTCGCCCTGTAGCAGGCGCACCTCCGACGGCGGCTGGTCGGCGCGCAGCCCGCGGTTGAACAACGTTACAGCGTGTCCACGCCGGAGCAGCGCCTGGACGATGGCGCGGCTGATGGTGCCGGTGCCGCCGATAACGAGAACATCCATCCAAAACCCCCATCCTTAATTCCGCCCAATCGCGGGCGATGGTTGGTGACTGAGCAGCACCTATGCCAGCGCCAGGCCGACGAAGTTCAGATCGTCGTAGCGGAATGGCAGGGCGGGAATCGCGCTGGCGTCGCTGAGGTTTGGGCAGACCCCAATCTGCCAGGCGTGCCGGATCCGGCGCGGCTCAGGCACGGCCGGGCAGCGCAGGATAACCGTGCTGGCGGCGATGGTGGCCTCAGCGG
>JACCRK010000046.1 GCA_013813565.1 Herpetosiphonaceae bacterium | reverse complement strand
AGCAACTGCTCGACCACCCACAGCCGCTGCTGGGCCAGCGCCAGCGGCGCGCAGCCATCCTCCCGCGCCTGCGGCTGGATTCCATCGTCCTGCTGTTGTTGGCGTTTTTCTTTGCGCAATAGTTGAAGCAGCGCACGCCGATCATCGGAAAGATGTTGAATACGCTGCGTCGGGGTGGTGGCGCTGGACGGTACATTGGGGTTGGCATCCCGCTGCTGAGCCAGTTCGTTAAAGACCTGCTCATAGTGTTCGATGCCCAGTCCGGCAACAAATGCTTCGGCGGCTGTTCGCGATGCCTGGGCCTCATGCCGATACAGATCATGATCGGTCAGGAGACTTTGCACCGCATCGATCCAGGGCGGCAAATCCTGGTCGGGCACCTTCCGCGCCAGAGTCAGATCTTGATCTAGCCCATATTCGGTGATTGGATTAACGGGGAGGACGAACCGGGTGCCCAGTTTGGCTTCGGGAATCCCTCCAGCATTACTGCTTACGACCGGAATGCCACGTAACAACGCCTCAACGATGATTAATCCGAACCCTTCATTCCACAACGAAGGCATGAGTAGAACTTTAGTACAGGCCAGAATTATATCGATATCTTCCACCGGGTCCATGAGGGTTATATTGGGAAGCGCTTCCAAGTCCTGCTTGTCGGCTGGGGTCGTGCCCCAGGTTAGGACAGCGGCGAACTCAACCAGGGGCATATGGCGGGCCAATTCCAGGAAAATCTGAATACCCTTGACCGTGCATGGGTTGACCATCGTCACATAGCGTTTTGCCGCGTCGGGATGAAGCGGGAACGGACCGGCGCCGTACACGGGCGGATAGACAGTGTGGGTTTTGATCCCACCCCATTGTTCGATGTAATCGGCCAGGAAACGGCTCAAGGCGATGACGGCTGCGGTTTGGCGCATCAGTTGCTTGCCAAGCGGGCTGGGCATAATGGAGTCGGGGCCGAACGGCAGCGCAATTGGCGTATGCGCCAGATACACAACTTTACCGGGTGCGGTTCGCACTGCAGCTTCAAGTAGAAACTGGCCCCAATCCTCCGACGACACCAGGATCCAGTCCGGATCAACCCGGCGGATCTGGGTCTCGACAATATCCCTCAAGGCGCTTAACTGCCCTGCGTGGTCAATATCAGCAGTCAGAACCTCGACACCGTTGATCTGCCGCAGCTCTTGGGTAATTGATGCCGCATTGGTGGCTGCATGGGCTGCTGGAAGCGCATTTAAAGGTTTTTTGAGCGCAAAAACCGCACACTGATGGCCTTGAGCGGCGAGTTGCTCAACGATCTGGCGGTTGATCTTATTGGCTCCCGTGAAATTATCGTGATATGCAGCAGTGCTGGCTAGTAAGATATTCAAACGTACATCTCCAACAATTACGAGCAAGACCAATGCATGCAGGTGAAGGGGAATGCCAATTCCAGGCAAATCGAGGCAAACTAGCCGTTTTGCGCCGTGAGCGCAACGACAAGAAAACACCAATCTAGTGGAGGAGGAACGACACAGATCAGGCACACGATGGGACGGATCGCACGCTGGTGTACATTGTCATGCCCAGACAAACCGCCGAGTTCTGTTACAATCAGCCTGAGCATATGGTCATACCAGTGCAGCAACCCATGCGACAAGTCGATTATTACCTGCCTTGTAGGAAATTAAAAATTTTAATACACAGCCTGAAATGCGCTATAATATAAACAGATTCAGCTGAACCTGTCAAATGAGAAGTCGCACAACGGAAAGCATGGCAAAGCTGTTCTCGCACCCCATCCGCTGCGCAGGGCCGAACATGGAGAAGATCCACGGCAGGACGTTGCCCCTGGCCTGCACCAACAGAGCATCGATGCTCTCCCCTCAACAATGCTGTTTGAAATCATATACCCTGAACGTTAGCCCTGCTGCACTGTTCCGAACAATCCCCACTCTGCTAGGAGGATAGACTGTATGCTAAGAAACTCCATGATCGAGAGTATTGGCAATACCCCGTTGGTCAAATTGCGCCTTGAAGATCGCGCGATCGGCAATGTCTATGCGAAGCTGGAAATGCTCAACCCATATGGAATGAAAGACCGGGTCGCCAAGCAAATTATTCTTGAAGCCAAGCGTAGTGGGATCCTCAAAGACGACGCACCGATCATTGAAAGCTCGTCCGGAACCATGGCGCTGGGCGTGGCATTGGTCGGGACATATCTGGGACACTCGGTGCATATTGTGACCGATCCGCGCATGGATATGATCACTATGGTGAAGCTCCAATCCCTGGGCTGCATCGTCCATGTCGTTGAGCGGATGACCAGCCAGGGCTGGCAAAGCGCCCGCCTGGAACGCCTGGCCGAGCTACTCGAAGCATCTCCCGGCGCTTTTTGGCCCCAGCAGTACGAAAATCCCAACAATCCACTTGCCTACGCCGAGCTGGCGCGGGAGCTCATTGATGATATTGGACGGGTTGATATTTTGATTGGATCGGTAGGCAGCGGCGGTTCACTCTGTGGCACCGCGCGCGCCTTGCGCACGCAGCAAGCGGCACCGCTCCGTGTCATCGGTCTGGATGCGGTAGGCAGTTTTATTTTCGGCCAGCCTGACCGCCCGACGCGCCTACAAAGCGGCCTGGGTAATAGCCTTATTCCAGCCAATGTGGATTTTTCGGTCATCGATGAGGTGCATTGGCTGAGTGACGAGGAAGCCTTCGCAGCCACCCACGAACTTGTACGACACGAAAAAATCTTCGCCGGAAACAGCTCGGGCTCGACGTATGCGGTGGCCCGCTGGCTTGGCCAGCGCGTGCCAGCCGGCACCAATATCGTGGCAATTTTCCCCGATCGCGGCGATCGCTATTTTTCGACGTTTTACAATCGTGACTACTTGGAGCAGAAGGGTATCCAGTCGCTCCGGATTCCTGAGGCGCCGCAGCACGTTCAGCGCGATGTGATCGTTAATTCCTGGTCCTACTGTCACTTGCACGAAGGTCAATAGCTATGCAGCCATGGATGCTCTTCATTGAAGCCAACACCACGGGCACTGGCATGCTGGCGCTCGAGAAAACCCAGCACCTGGGCCTGCACCCAATCTTTCTCACGAATAAGCCCGAACGCTATCTGGGGCTGGAGCGTTTTAGCGAAAGCGTTGTGGTGTGTGATACAAATTCCAGCGGCGCAATCCAGACGGTAATCAATCAGCAGCTTGATTTGCCCGCTCTCCGCGGGATTACGACCACCAGCGAGTTTTACATCGAAACAGTGGCCGAATTGAGCACGCTCTATGGCTTACCGGGCAATCATCCCACCGCCATACGCGCCTGTCGCAATAAAGCGCGCACCCGCGCTCTTCTGGCCGAGGCAGGCGTGTATCAGCCCAGATTCGCCGTTTTGGATTCACTTGACGACCTGCCGACCCATAGCGCAGCGATCGGCTTGCCATGCGTGGTCAAGCCCGCTGACGATACTGGCTCCAACGAAGTGCGTTTGTGTCTGTCTCTGGATGAGATCAAGGCCCAGGCGCAGCGGATCTGGCGGATGCACACCAACGTGCGCGGTCAACGCACGGCGGCAACGGTGCTGCTGGAAGAATATCTTGACGCTCCCGAATATAGCGTTGAAACATTTTTCTGGGAGGGCGGGTGTATTCACATCGGCATCACGGAGAAATCCGTCGCTGGAACGCCGTTTTTTGTTGAACACCGCCATATTTTCCCAGCCCCGCTGCCGGCAGCGACGATGGCGCACATCAACGAGACGGTGGAGCGGGCCTTGCGGGCTGCTGGCATCACATTTGGCCCGATGCATACCGAGGTCAAGCTGACCCCGCACGGCTGCGCAATCATCGAGATTAATGCACGCCTGGCCGGCGGCATGATCCCTGAGCTTATCCGCCATGCCACCGGCATTGATCTGCTTGAACAGCAACTGCGCAGTGTGGCGGGGCAGCCGCCCAGACTGGAAGCCCAACCGACGAGCTATGCTGGCATCCAGTTTCTGCTGCCACCCAGGGCGGGCACGCTGGTGGCAGTGCATGGCATCGAGCGAGCCGAGCGTAGCCCTGGGGTCGAGCAGGTTGTGCTGAACGCCCGGATCGGCAGCTCGGTCGCGCTGGCGCAGAGCGCCTATCAGCGGCTTGGATTTATCATCGCCCGGGGTTCCAGCGCCGCCGAAACCGCCGACCACCTGCGGCAGGCCCACGAGCAGCTGGCGGTGGAGGTCACGCCCTAGCCCTCGGCGGTGCGCCCGAGCGGCCTGGCACCCTGGGATTGCTCACGGCGCCGCTGGGCTTCCTCACGCAGGACGTGTTTCAACACTTTGCCGGCGGGATTCCGGGGAATGCTGGACACAATTGTGATAACTGACGGAATTTTATAATTGGCCATATTTTCGCCGCAGAACGTGTGAATGGCTTCCATGGTTGCGACGGCGGAATCATGGAGCACGATATCGGCGTACACAACTTCATTTTTGAGCGGATCGGACACACCATACACCGCAACGTCTTTCACCGCCGGATGGGTGTGGATAATGCGCTCAACATCGCTGGGATAAACCTTGAAACCAGAGACATTAACCATGTCTTTGATCCGATCAATAATGTAGAAATAGCCCTGGGAATCCATCGTGCCGATGTCGCCGGAATGAAACCAGCCGTCTTTAATCACCGATGAAGGCTGATTGAGTTCATTCCAATACCCAAGCATCACATTCGGGCCTTTGATCACAATCTCGCCTTTTTCCCCGTGCGGTAGCTCGTTCAACGCTTCATCGACGATTTTCATTTCGACACCATTGATCGGCATGCCAATCGAGCCGAATCGATAGTCTTCGTCATGGTTGTAGCTGGAAAAGGGTGACGTTTCGGTAAGGCCATAGCCTTCGTTGATCACAATGCCATATTGCTGTATCCAGGCGCGAGCGGTCGCTTCATGCAATATCGACGCAGCGGAAAAATAATAGCGAATTGACTCAAGCATCGCTGGTGGGACACCCGCATTAAGCATGCTCACATAAATGGTCGGAACGCCAAAAAACATTGTCACCTGATGGCGGCTAATCGAGTCGATGACCTGCTCCAGCTGGAAGCGGCGATGCAGAATCAAGGTGGCGCCAGCATTCAAACCGCTGACCATCACGGCATTCTGGCCAAAACAATGAAACAGCGGCACAAACAGGATCAAGCGGTCGGATGGCTGTATCCCGCAGTAGTGGTGCTTAGCCTGGGCATTGAAATGGAGGTTGTTCTGCGAGAGCACCGCACCTTTGGGCAAGCCGGTTGTGCCCGACGTGTAGACAATCGCCGCAGGATCGTCGGGCAGCGTCGGCGCAATCGCGCTCAAACCCTGCACCTGCGCCATCCACCTTGGCAGCGCCAAATCCGCCGCGTCATCAATGACCACAACCTGGCATGGATACGCCAAATTCGCCGGGATACGCGGCGCGAGCTCGGCCACGGTGAGGACAACACCGGCCTGGCAATCATTCAAGACATAGCGCAGCTCATTCTGTTTGAGCATCACATTAAGCGACACTGCCACTGCACCCAGGATTTGAACCGCAAAGTACACATACACGAATTCGGGAATATTCGGGATCAGCAAGGCCACTCGATCGCCCTGCTTAACCCCAAGCTCCTCAAGGACACGTGCGGCACGGCAGGCGTGGTCGCGCACATCGGCGTACGTCCACGCGCTGTCCTCAAAGATAATGGCCGGTTTATCCGGGAACTGCTGGCAGCGATCAAAAAATGCGTGGGTAATATTCATACAACCTCCAACGTAGATTGAAATATTGAATGATCTGGCCTGAGGCGGCTTTGTGGTTCGTTGAGATACTGAAAGGACAGCGCTGACTTGATCAATGGTGCAGGTGACGGTCTCACAACCTGCTAGTTATGTTGCATTCGATTATTAATAATGGTAAAATGGCGCGGAAAAGAGCCGAGAGAAGAATAGTTCTGCACAAACTAGCGGTTAACCAGCTAGGATTATGTGGTTTGATGCCGAATACCCTCCTCATGACCAATCCCCGCAGCTCATTATAATCTCTACCTGGCAGATGCATTCCAGCACAAGAGGATTTCGCATGGCTAACGGTTCGCTTTGCTCCAGTGACAGTCGATCCCTTGCAGAGTTACTCCACCAGCGCGCCGACTCTGATTCATCCAGTGGCGATTACATCTTTCTCAACCCTGACAGTGGAAAGAATGATCGCGTTAACTATCAAGAGCTCGATCGACGGGCGGGAGCGATTGCCCAGCGGCTAGGCGAAACATGCGCCCCCGGCGACCGTGTGCTGATTGTTTGTCCACCTGGCCTGGACTACATCGCGGCGTTTTTTGGCTGCCTGTATGCCCAAACCATCGCCGTGCCGGCCTATTCGCTGACCGCCTCGCGCATTGAACGCACGTTGCCACGGCTTGCCGCGATCGTCAACGACGCCCAGGCCCACGTCGCCCTCACGACCGCCGCAGTGCAGGCGCACATGGCCGCAAGCGACGTTCATCCTGCCGGGCTGCAGGAGCTTACGTGGATCGCTGTCGACGATCTTCCTGACGCCGGCGGCTATGCCTTTCATCCAGGCGCACCAGATCAGCTGGCGTTTCTGATGTACACCTCTGGCTCGACCGGTATGCCCAAAGGCGTGAAGGTAACCCACGCCAACGCCCTGCACAACCTGCGGGCTTTTCCAGGCTTTCAAAGCCGACCCTGCCATACGGTTGTCTCATGGCTGCCGCTGTTTCACGACCTGGGGCTGTTTCTGGGTGTGCTGCACCCGCTGTTCCAGGACGCGCCATCCATTCTGATGTCGCCGACCGATTTTGTACGTAATCCACTGATCTGGCTGGATGCGCTCTCGACCTACCGGGGCAGCACCACTGGCGGGCCAAATTTCGCCTATGATTTGTGCGTGCGCAAGATCACGCCCGAGCAGCGCCAGAAGCTTGATCTGCGCCCCTGGACCATGGCCCTGAATGGCGCCGAGCCGATCCGCGCCGAGGTGCTTGAGCGTTTCACCCAGACCTTTGCGGCGGCAGGCTTTCGCCCGGAAACATTTTACCCTTCGTATGGCATGGCCGACGCTACCGCCACGGTAACCGGTTCCGCAGTGCTGGCGCCGCCCACCGTCATTAGCGTTGATCGCGCAGCGCTGAGCGCAGGGCGTGGCGTCACGGTGCCCGCCACGCCGACGACCACAGTGACGCTGGTGGGCTGCGGCGGCAGCCTCGCCGACCAGGTGATTCGGATTGTTGATCCGGAGCGACTTGAGACTTGCCCGCCGGCGGCCGTAGGCGAAATCTGGGTCTCCGGACCCAGCATCGGCCCTGGGTACTGGCAGCGCCCGCAGGCCACCCAGGAGACATTTGGCGCCCGGCTGGCGGAAACTGGCGACCGCGCCTACCTGCGCACCGGCGACCTGGGCTTCTTCCTCGCTGGCGAGCTGTTTATCACCGGGCGGCTCAAGGATGTGATTATCGTCCGCGGCCACAACCACTACCCTGAGGATATCGAGCAGACCATTGAGCGCAGCCACCCGGCGATTCGCCCGGGATGCGGCGTGGCATTCGCCCTGGATCACGAGGGCGAGGAATGTCTGGCAGTGGTTCAGGAAGTCGATCCCTCGGCGTCAGGCGCCGACATCATTACGGCAATCCGCCGCTGCGTTACCGAGCACCATGACATCGGCGTCCAGATTATCGTCTTGATCCAACCTGGCAGCTTGCCGAAAACCTCCAGCGGCAAGCTTCAGCGTAGCCGGACTCGCGAACGATTGCTTGAGGGCAGCCTGCCGTTGGTGGCGCGCTGGGAGGGCTGGCACAGTTCATTAGCCCCAGCCCCAGCCCCAGATGCAGGCGGCATCGTCCAATGGCTGACCGACTGGATTGCCGGCCATGTGGGTGTGAATCCGCGTAGCATCAGCACCAACGAACCGCTGAGCAGCTTCAATCTCGACTCGCTGGCGGCAGTGTCGATGCTGGGAGACCTGGAGCGCCAGCTCGGGCGGACGCTCGCACCCACATTGTTGTGGAGCTACCCCACGATTGGGGCGTTGGCGGCGTATCTGTCCGGCGCTCCCCAGGCGGCGGAAAGTCCGGCGCTGGCTCCCGACTCCACTGTCAACGAGCCAATCGCGATTATCGGGCTGGGATGCAACTTCCCCGGCGCCCCCGATCTGGCGGCCTTCTGGCAGGTTTTGAGCGAGCAACAGGATCAGATTACCGCAATTCCGGCCAGTCGCTGGGATGGAGCGGCAATGTACGATCCCAACCTGGCGGTCCCTGGCAAAGTCGCGACTCGCTGGGGCGGCTTCCTGAGCGATGCCGATACCTTCGATGCCGGGCTGTTCGGCATTTCGCCGCGCGAAGCGCCCCACATCGATCCCCAGCACCGCAAGCTGCTTGAGGCTGCCTGGGCGGCGCTGGAACATGCCGGAGAAGCCCCCGACACGCTGGCCGGAAGCGCCACCGGCGTCTTCATCGGCATCTGCAACAGCGACCATGCGCGCCTGGAACTTGCTGACGACCAGGCTATCGGCCAGTATGGCGGAACGGGCACGGCCTACAGTCTGGCGGCCAACCGGCTTTCGTATAGCCTTGATCTGGCCGGGCCGAGCATGGCGGTTGATACCGCCTGCTCGTCGTCGCTGGTTGCGCTGCATCTAGCGTGCCAAAGCTTGCGCAGTGGTGAATCCGACCGGGCGCTGATCGGCGGCGTAAACCTGATCCTAGGCCCGGAGATCACCATCGCATTTTCCAAGGCGCGGATGATGGCCGCCGATGGACGCTGTAAAGCCTTTGATTCGCGTGCCGATGGGTATGTGCGCAGCGAGGGTGTGGGTGTGCTGGTGGCCAAACGGCTCTCGCAAGCCATCGCGAATGGCGATCGCATCCTGGCGCTGGTTCGCGGTAGCGCCATCAGCCAGGATGGTCGCAGCAATGGCATCACTGCTCCCAACGGCCTCGCCCAGCAAGCAGTGATTCGCCAAGCGATGCGGCGCGCCCAAATCTCGCCGGCCAATCTGGCCATGATCGAAGCCCACGGCACGGGCACTCCCCTTGGCGATGCCGTGGAGATCGCCGCGCTGGACGCAGTGCTGGGCCAGCAGTCAAGCAAAATAGCGCTTGGCTCGGTTAAAACCAACATCGGACACACCGAGGCCGCCGCTGGCATCGCCGGAGTGATCAAAGTGGTGCTGGCCATGATGCACGACTCCATTCCGGCCCAACTATTCGGCCACCCGCCCAACCCGCAGCTCAACCTGGCGGCCACGGCGCTTGATCTTGCGGTTGTGGCGCGGCCATGGCCGGCGGACTCTGATCGGCGCTTTGCCGGCGTCAGCTCTTTTGGATTTGGCGGCACCATCGCCCATGTTATTTTAGAGCATCCGTCGGCGCCGGCGCCTGACCCTGAGGGTTCCGACCGCACCCATCACCTGCTGGCGCTTTCCGGCCGCGATGAGCGCGCCCTCGATGCGCAGATCCGGCAGATGCAGGCGGCGCTGGCCGACTCCAGCGCCCAATTTGCCGATATCTGCCACACGCTTGGGCGGGGCCGCGCCCAGCTGCCGCATCGGCTGGCGCTGGTGGCAGAAAACAGCGTCCAGGCGCAAGCCCTGCTGGCACAGCGTTCAGCGGCGGTTCCGTCCTCCAACCTCTGGTGCAGCGCAGCCACCACGTTCAATGAGCCGATTGTATTTGTGTTTACCGGGCAGGGCGGCCAGCACCTTGAAATGGGGCGCGAGCTGTATGCAAGC
>JACCRK010000400.1 GCA_013813565.1 Herpetosiphonaceae bacterium | reverse complement strand
GAATGGTATCAGTTGGAATAGATAGAGCAATGGCTGTTGATTCTACGAACTTCGTATTACTAAATCTATTTTGTATTTCCGCCTCTTTTTCCCTTCCTTTCCAGTCATTAGTGAAATCTATAAATTTCCTTAGGCCTTCTTGCATATAGTGAATAGCATGCCAATATACAGGAGACGATGTATCTAAACCTCTCTTAGTCGTGTTGAGTGGAAGGTTTATTGGGTTATTTTCGGTTGAAAAATGCACAGCACCTGCTATCGCAATAAACTGATTATGGAATTTTGGTATAATACCGATACCCCAACCAGTCATTGCAGAAGTATCACGATGCACAACAACTCGGTCATTGCATATAACCGTCCAACCAGCATTTTTACTACTTCGGGCTACTCCCGTCTCATCTTCAAGTTCTTGTTCAGTTGCAAGTGGGCGATAGAAGCCAACATTTATATCAATTAATACACCATTTACCTCGGCCTGATACGCGTATGGAGGAATAGTGTCAATACTAAAGTCAGTTGGAAAAAGAACATCTAAAGAATAGGGGGAAATTTCTTCATTATTAAGATAAACTTTGAATCCTTTCTTTAAAATAACACTATAAAAACGTTCTATATCATTCTTTAAGTTGTCTAGAAATGGTCGCTCATCGTTATCAAATTGAATCGCAATTTCGTCATAAAGTTCTCGAATCTCAATTACAGTGCCATCCTGCTCGAATTCAATGTCATAGGGGGATAAGTCGAGATTCCAATCCTCATTATCTGCAAGCCACTCCGGTGGAATTTCAACGACATAGTGATCCTGTTTGTGCCGAGACTTGACGATCGAATGGCGGCCCATTTTGAACATAGCTCTTTTCATTCCGATACCATACATACCAACAGTGGGAATATCAATATCGCGTCCAATATTTTCACGACCAAGAACAAAAGCCTCATCAATAGCTATATCCAGGGATATTCCGCCACAGTTATCTTCAATAATAAATCGTTCTGGTGACGCCGATATTTTGGCCCAATAACCATCATAGGGACGTTCTTTACTTTTGTCTAAATGCTTTGTTTTCCTCAGGACACCATCAACACAATTATCAAGAAGATCAAGAATAGAGTCCTTAAGATCAATGTCGCGAGTCAACATTGAGACAAAAAATCGTTTAGATGGTGCTGCTTTTACTTGCTGTGTCATGGTTCCAACCCTCCCACTCAATATAATAAAAGAAGCATTCTATAGAGAAATCCAGCTTTTTTGTTAGTCACCACAAAGCGCCCTGGCGCTCTGAGCACCATTATTCATGAACTAAGCAATGGCGGGAGTGGGTGCGAATCGAACACACCAGCGCGATTCGTCATCGCGCCCAACAATTTTGAAGACTGCGGAGGCCACCAGGCCCCATCCATTCCCAGATCGTGTGCGGCACCCACGGCGCTAGAGCTGCGGGCGCCGCCAATTATAGCAGACACCGCCGCCCGCTACTCCGCGAGCGGCGATGGCGGGAAGTCGGGCAGCCAGCGCTCCGGGGTGAAGGGCCAGCCGATCTGGCGACACGCCTCCGCCCACAGCTCGTCCATCTCCGGGCGGTCCATGACCGGAAGGTAGCCCAGCTTCAGATAGGTTTTGATCGCCGGCAGGCGGTGATACTCGGTCCCCAGCTGGATGCGGGTGTAGCCGGCCTCGTGGAAGCGGTTGGTCACATAGGCCGAGAGCGCGTAGCCCAGGCCTCTGCCCCGATGCGTCGGACGACAGGCCAGCCAGCCAACATCGCCGCCGAACGGCGTGTCGCCAGTGTAGTTGTGCAGACACATCGCCGTGCCGGCAACCTCCATCGTCGCCAGCTCGACCGCGAAGAACCAGCCCTGGGGGATAATCCGCGCGACGTTGTACGCCAGCTTCTGGTCATCAAACGGGTCAAAGTCCATCAGCGCCATCAGCTCCAGAAAGACACGCTCGTCGCCAGGCTGGTAGGTGCGAATCGCATAGCCCTCGGCCGTCGCCGGGTCGATCGGCAGCCGCCGGCTGGCGGTCGGCCAGACCATGTGGAGCTGGGGCTTTTCAGGATGTTCCATCGGGTCCTCCTCATATTTTAGATAGGCTGCGCGAAACGCGCCGGCTGGGGACAAACCACGGCTATCAGCCAGCGGCGCTAGCGGCGCTCCTTGATGTAGCCATCGCGGTAGGCCGTCAGCAGCAGATTCAGATCGTCGATCTGGCGCTCGATTGTGTGGCCGAGGTCAGTGTCGCGCACCCGCAGCCGCCGCGAGACCCGCTCGACCAGGCGGGTGTCGGAGTGGATGTCGATCTCCTCCTCGATCGCCTTCTCGGTTGAGACAAACGGGTAGTGCGAGACCAGCAGCAGCCCGAACGAGTTGTAGATCAGGGTGTAGCCGGCGATGCCGGTCTGTTGCTGGTAGGCCTTCGAGAAACCGCCATCGATAACGATCAGCTTGCCGCCGGCCTTGATCGGATTCTCGCCCTTGTTGGCCTTGACCGGCACGTGGCCGTTGACAATATGGGCGGTCGCCGGGTCCAGCCCAAAGGTGGTCAGAATCTGCTCGGCCATCGCAACATCGGAGAGAAATGTGTAGTAGGGATTTTTGCGCTCGGTGTGGGTGGCCTTGTCGGCGATAAAGTAGCGCTCGAAGGTCGCCATTTTATCTTTGCCAAACAGCGGCGAGTGCGCCCCGCTCCAGAGATACCACATCACATCCTGGCCATACTGCTTCTGGGCCGGATCGTCGGTCGTGAAGTAGCCCTGGCGCGCCAGCCGGTCGACCCGATCCATAAATTCTTTGGCAAAAAACGACTCATCGCCAACCTTCAGGGCATAGTAGGAGCCATCCTCGTTCATCGGGATGCAGCCGTGGTAGAGCAGATTGCCGTTGTGCACCAGGTACATCGACCCGTGGGCGAACAGAAAGCGCACATGGCGCTGGAGCTTCTCGCTCTGGACAAACGAGTGCTGGAGCTGGTCGAGGACGGCCTGCTCCTCCACGGTCAGCGCGTAGGGGTCGGCGGGGTTGATCGTGGGGAAGTTGGTATCGATCAAGGGATATTCGGCCGCGCCAAGCCGAATCACACCGCGCTGCTGATCGATCTTATCGATCAGCAGACGGTCCTCCATCAGATAGTGGGGGCGGCGCTTGATGATCTGGCCCTCCAGCTTGAGCTGGATGATCGTGATCGCCTTGTGCATCCGCGCCATCAGCAGGCGCTCGTGGTCGGTGTAGGTGCGCTCGTCGGCGCCCTTGGGCAGGAACTGAGTGCACGGGTCGTCGCCATACACATCGAGGGCAAACGAGGCCAACGGCAACACGCTGATCGCATAGCCATTTTCCAGCGTGGCCATCGAGGCGTAGCGCAGCGAGACCCGAATGACATTGGCGGTGCAGGCTTGGCTGCCGGCCGCCGCGCCCATCCAGACAATATCGTGGTTGCCCCACTGGATATCGACCGAGTGGTACCCCATCAGCGCATCCATAATAATATGCGCGCCCGGCCCGCGGTCGTAGACATCGCCGGTGATATGCATATGGTCGATGCCCAGGCGCTGGATGAGATACGCCAGGGCCACAATACAGGCGCCGGCGCGATCGAGGGTAATAATCGTATCGACAATCCCCTGGTAGTACTCCTGCTTGTTGGTGTCGCTCTCCTGCTCGTGCAGCAGCTCCTCCAGAATGTAGGCGAAGTCGTGCGGCAGGGCCTTGCGCACCTTGGAGCGGGTGTATTTCGACGCCACCACGCGGCAGAGCCGAATCAACCTAAAGATCGTAATCCGATACCACTCGTCGTGGTCGGCGAGCTGGCGCAGGATCATCGCCATCTTGCGCTCGGGGTAGTAGATCAGGGTCGCCAGCTCACGTTTTTCACGCTCCAGCAGCGTGTTGGCAAACACATCGTCAATCTTGCTGCGAATCGAGCCCGAGGCATTGCGCAGCACGTGGACAAAGGCCTCGTACTCGCCGTGGACGTCGGAGATAAAATGCTCGGTGCCTTTGGGAAGATTAAGGATCGCGCTCAGGTTGATGATCTCGGTTGAGGCTGCCTGAATCGAGGAGTACTGCTGCGCCAGCAGTCTGAGGTAGTGGAGATCGCGCTCGTTCATTTCCATCGGTTTGCCCTCCTGGCGTGCTGTTGGTAGCCCAGGCCCCATTGCCTGGACACTTCAGCCAGCCCTGCGATGGTACCACAACCTGCGGATCTCAGGCACATTGATCGCTTAAATTCCAGCAGGGCCTATGATAGAATATTGACCATCGCATGGGTTCAAATCCCACCCAAATCCAGCAGACTGCCTTCCACCACAATGGGCACCGGTTCCTTCGTGATTATTGTCGTTCAGCACAAGGAATGCTCCTATGGCCCTATTTCCATCAGCCCCACAGCCTCCGCCAGCCACCCTCGACGAGGCACTGCAGCGCATTGCCGCGCTGGAGGCGGAGAACAGCGTTCTGTATCAGCTGCTTGACGCGGTGCCGTCGATGATTCTCTACAAGGGACCCAGGTCCCGGCTGCGCTACGCCAACACCGCGCTGCGCACTTTCTATGGCCTGACCGATGAGCAGATGGTGCATGTCCTGGATGCACCGCTCGACCCCGCCGAAAAATATGTGCAGGATGATGAGTTTGTGTTCAGCAGCGGGGAGAAGCTGTTTAGCTCCGGCGAGCTGTTTATTCGCTCCGATGGCACGGTGGAGCTGTTCAACACCGTCAAGTCGCCGATCTATGCGCCTGATGGCAGCATCATCGGGACGGTCGGGGTGTTTGAGAACGCCACCCGCGAGCAGGATATGGCGAGCCAGCTTTCGGCCAACGAGGCGCGCTTCCAGCGGCTGATGGCCAATATCCCCGGTATGGTCTACCAGTATGTGCAGCACCCCGACCAGAGCGCCGCCTTCCTGTATGTCAGCGATGGCAGCCGCGAGCTGTATGGCCTGGAGCCGGCAGCTGTCGAAGCCGACGCCCAGGCGCTGCTTGAGGCAATCCACTCGGCCGATCGCCCGGCGTTTCAGCAGTCGCTGGCCCACTCAGCCGCCACCCTGACCGCCTGGGTCTGGGAGGGACGCAGCCAGACGGCCCAGGGCACGCACTGGGTGCAGGCGCAGGCC
>JACCRK010000392.1 GCA_013813565.1 Herpetosiphonaceae bacterium | reverse complement strand
GCCGATGTGATCAAAGAGTGCATTGTGGGCGCGATCGAGGCCCGCTACGGCAAACCTGACGAGAAGGCCGAGCACAAGGCCGAGTCGCCGCTGGCGAACACGGTCAAACTCAACGGCAACGGCAACGGCCACAGCATCAACGGCAATGGCCACAGCATCAACGGCAACGGCCACAGCCAGCTAGCCGGCGGCATGCACGGCGCCGACGATAAAGAGATCATGGACTGCTGCGCCGATGGCACGGTCGAGATCGCCAGCGGCGCGACCACCAGCGCCTGCACGCCGAAAGCCGCGGATGAGCCGCGCAACTTCGAGGAGTTTATCTACAAGGTCTGGGGCAGTGGTATCGCCAGGCATTTCGCCATTCCCTACAACAAAAAGCTGTGGGCCGTCCCGCTGACCGAGATGGAGACCTCGTGGCTGGGCGGGCGGGTGCCGCTGCCCAACCTGGAGGAGATTATCGACGGCGCGCTGCACCCGGTGCCCAAGCCAATGGGGCCAAATGCCCGCTTCGGCTACCCGCTACGCGGCGGCTTCCAGGCGCTGATGGACGGCTTCCTGCCGCTGATCGGCGACCAGATTCGGCTGAACACCCGCATCGTCGATATCTCGCTGCGCGATCACAGCGTGACGCTGGACGACGGCAGCCGGCTTGGCTACGAGTACCTGATCAGCACAATGCCGCTGCCGGCGCTGGTGCGGATGGTCGGCGACGAGGCGCCGGACGCCGTGCGTGAGGCAGTCCAGGGGCTGCGCCACGTCTCGGTGCGCTGTGTCAACCTGGGGATTGGCCGGGCGAACCTGACCGAGAAACACTGGATCTACTACCCCGAGGACACGGTGTTTCACCGAATCTTCGTCCAGGGCAACGCGTCGCCCCACTGCAACCCGGCCGGCGGCTTTGGGCTGACCTGCGAGATCACGTACTCGGAGTACAAGCCGCTGCCGTGCGAGGGCCAGGCGCTAATCCAGCGCTGTATCGAGGACTGCCACAAAGTCGGCATCTTCACTGCGGAGGACGAGGTCTGGGTGGCCAACGAGATCGATATGCCCTACGCCTATGTTGTCTACGACCACGCTCGTGCCGCCAATGTCAACATCATTCGCGACTGGCTGCTGGAGCACGACGTGGTGCTGTCGGGCCGCTACAGCGAGTGGGAGTACTACAACTCCGACCACGCCTTTGTCGCCGGCAAGCAGGCCGCCGACGAGGTCGCCCGCCTGCGCCAGAGCCGCGAGCGCACCCTGGAAGTCGGCGCGTAGGATCCTGTTTCACCACCGCGATGCTGAGACGCTGAGATGCACAATCTCAACGTCTCAGCGTCGCGGTACGTACTTCTTAAGCGTTACGCAGTTAGTTGATTCTGAAGCACATCCCGCACTTCACCCACACAACGTCCCAGGGTTTATGCCTTCTCACTAATAGAGCAGTTGTGGGTAAATTCACCACATTGGAAGGATCCACCAACTAAACTTTAGGGGGTCCAGGGGGATGAAAACCCCCTGGGTTCCCCTCCGGCGGAGGGGTGAAGGGGAGGGGAATCAAGATAACCCAATGATCCAAATGAGAATCCATAAACCCGACTCTCCCAACTCCTCAACTGCGTAGCCTTTACCATGAAAGGATATGCATGAGTGTGTTCAAAAGCTTTTTCCAGGCCGGCTTCGAGTGCTCAACCCACCGCCGCCGCCACGACGCCCGCCGCCTTGACATGACCGCCGAGACCTACCACGACCTCCACGCGCTGGCCGACTATCGGGCGCTGGCGGAGCTGGATATTTGCACCGTCCGCGATGGACTGCGCTGGCACCTGATCGAGCAAACCCCCGGAATCTATGACTGGTCAAGCTTCCTGCCGCTGCTACGTGCCGCCCAGGCCACCGGCACCCAGGTTATCTGGGATCTGTGCCACTACGGCTGGCCCGACGACCTGGATATCTGGTCGCCGGCCTTTGTCGAGCGCTTTGCGGCGTTTGCCCGGGCGGCGGCGCAGCTGGTCTACGATGTGACGGCGGAGGTGCCGCTGTATGTGCCAATCAACGAGATCTCGTTTTTTGCCTGGGCCGGCGGGGACGAAGGCTTTATCAGCCCGTTCGCGACGCAGCGTGGGACCGAGCTTAAGCTACAGCTGGCACGGGCCGCGATCGCCGCGATTGAGGAGATCCGGAGCGTCGATCGGCGGGCGCGGATCGTCCAGACCGAGCCGGTGATCAACATTGTGCCGGCAAGCGACGAGCTGTGTGAGATCAGATCGGTGGAGGAGTATACGCTGGCCCAGTATCAAAGCTGGGATCTGCTGTGCGGGCGGCTGCGGCCCGATCTTGGCGGCCGGCCGGAGTACCTGGATATTGTCGGGGTGAACTACTACTGGAACAACCAGTGGGTGCATCACGGCGAGCCGCTTGAGCGCAGCCACCCGCGCTATCGTCCGTTTGCCATGATGCTTGGCGATGTGTATGAGCGCTACGGCCGCCCGCTGTTTGTGGCCGAGACCAGCATCGAGGGCCAGCCGCGCCCGGCCTGGCTGCGCTGCATGGCCGAGGATGTTCGCGCGGCCTGGGCGGCGGGTGTTCCGGTCGAGGGCATCTGCTGGTACCCGATTATTAGCCATCTGGGCTGGGATAACGATCGCTATTGTGCCAACGGGCTGCTGGACTTCCACCCGGTCAGCGGTGCCCGCATTCTCTACGACCCGCTGGCCGACGAGCTGCGGCATCAGCAGCGGTGGCTTGCCAGCGCCCATGATGAGATAATGCTGGAGATCCAGGCGGGCTAAAGCAAAAAGCCCCCGGCGCCAGCCATTGTAGGGCTGGCGCCGGGGGCTTTTTGGCGGACTGGACTAAAATTCGTGGATATTCCCCCTCTCCACCGCAGTGGCGGGCGCCCTTTGGGCAGCGGTGTCCGCGAAGCGGACGGGGTGAGGTCAAAAATGCCGTCGCCCCGGCGTATACCGGCCTGGACTAGCGCAGCTCGCGCTTGAGGATCTTGCCGGTGGCGCTGATCGGCAGCTGGTCGCGGAACTCGATGTGGCGCGGGTACTTGTAGGCGGCGAACTGCTCCTTGCACCAGCCCAGCAGATCCTCCTCGGTGGCTGCCGCGTCGGGCTTCCTGACCACGAAGGCCTTGATCTCCTCGCCCAGCTTCTCGTCGGGGACCCCGATGACCGCGACCAGCGAGACCGCCGGGTGGGTCATCATAATCTCCTCCAGCTCGCGGGGGTAGACATTGTAGCCGCCGCGCAGGATCATATCCTTCTTGCGGTCGACGATTGAGAGATAGCCCTCCTCGTCCATAATTCCGATATCGCCGGTGTGGAACCAGCCGTTGCGCATGGCCTCGGCGGTGGCCTCGGGGCGCTTGTAGTAGCCCTTCATTACGTTGTGGCCGCGGATAACCACCTCGCCCTTTTCGCCGGCGGGCACCGGCTGGTCGCTGTCATCGACACACATAATATCGACGCCCCAGAGCGCCTGGCCGACGGTGCCGGGCTTCGAGGGCTTGTCGATATGGTTGAACGAGGCGACCGGCGAGGTCTCCGACAGACCATAGCCCTCCAGGATCCGCACGCCAAAGGTTTCCTCGAACTGCTTCATCACCTCCACCGGCATTGGCGCGCCGCCGGACGAGGTCAGCCGCAGGTTCTCGGCGATCGGCGCCGTGTCGATGTTGTTGGCGGCGGCGTAGTGGAGCAGCGCCCAGAACATCGTCGGCACGCCGGTCCAGAGATTGACCTTGTCGCGCTTCATCACCTCCAGCACCGGGCCTGGCTCAAAGCGCGGCATCAGCGTCAGGGTGGCGCCGGCGAACAGATTGGCGTTCATCTGGGCCTGCTGGGCGGTGGCGTGGAACAGCGGCAGCGTCACCAGCACCACATTCTGGGCCTCGGCGCCAAACTCCATCACCGGCAGCGCCAGATCGCGGGCGATCATGGCGTTGAGCAGCAGGTTCATATGGCTCAGCTCGGCGCCCTTGGGCTGGCCGGTGGTGCCGGAGGTGTAGAGCATCACCGCGGTGTCGTCGGGTCGGGGCTGGTGGGTGGCGAAGGTTGGCGGCTGGTTGTACATCAGCTGGCCGAGCGTGCGGGCGCCCTCGATTGGCGCGGGCGCGGCGGGGTTGGTGGTCATCACAATCAGGTGCTCGCACTCAGGCACCTCATCAAAGCCGGCCTTGGCCATCTGGCCCATCGGCAGCTCGGCGGTGCCCTCGAAGCAGATCAGCGCCTTCGCATTGCTGTCCTGAAGGTGGTAGGCGATCTCGCGCGGCTTGAGCAGCACGTTCAGGGTAACAACCACGGCCCCGGCCTTGAGAATGCCATAGTAGACCATCGGGAAATAGGGCAGATTCGGACACGACATGGCCACATGGTCGCCGGGCTTAATCCCCAGCCCCACCAGTCCATTGGCGATCATGTTGGCCATTGCGTTGAGCTGGCCATACGAGAAACGCATGTCATTGAAAATGATGGCGGTGCGTTCGGGCCGTTTGCGGGCGTGATCTTCAATCATGGAAGCCATAGTGAGCGTCGTCGCGGTGTGGGGAATCATCGGCGATACCTCCCTATACAAAAGTGAGCTGAAGAATCTATCTAACTGAATTTAATGCCTCGTTCACAACTGTCTCAACCTCGCTGATATTGAAGGGCTTGGTCAGGTAGCGCCAGCACCCGGCCGCCAGGGCTTTATCCTGATCGTCGACCTGCGCCCGTGCGCTAATCCCGATCACCCGCAGACCATTGAGCTGGCCGGACTGCTGGAGCTGGCTGAGCAGCGCGTAGCCATCCATCTGCGGCATCATCATATCCAGCAGAATCACCGCCGGGTGGGCGTGGCTGACCAGCCACTCAAGGGCCTCAACGCCGTTGGTGGCCTCAATAACCTGACAATCATCGATCTCTTCCAGAATCTCACGCAAAATATCGCGATTATATTGATCATCTTCAACCAGCAGAATAGTCCGTTTATTCATGATCCTCTGCTTTCTTAAGCGCTACATGGCGTTGAACTTCGGCCACAAGTGTGTTCATATTAAGCGTGTGTTTGGCCTGAATGCCCTGGGCTGCACTGCGTAACTGCTTAATCTCCTCGTTGCTAAGGTCACGGGCAGTCACAATAATAACCGGAATATGTTGCGTCGCCGGATCATCGCGGAGGCGCGCCAGTAGCTGAAAGCCATCGACAATCGGCATCATCAGATCGAGCAGAATCAGGCTCGGCAGCTCGCCGCTGCGCAACATATCGAGGGCGATCGATCCATCGTAGGCCGTCTGGGTTTGATAGCCGTGCTCTTGCAGGGTTGCGCCGACAAGCTCGGCCATATCGGTGTCGTCGTCGACGATCAGAATATGGGCCTGACTGCGGGTGCTGGCTGTGCCAAGCAGCTGCTGGATCACCTGAATCAGCGTATCGGCGCCAATCGGCTTCACTAGATAGGTCGAGACAGCCAGGCTCTGGCGCGGGATCGGGGCATTCTGGGTGCTGGCGATCACGACCGGGGTGTCAGCCAGGTGGGGCAGCTGCCGGAGGGCGGCCAGGATCTCCCAGCCATCGCTCTGGGGATGGAGCAGGTCGAGAGTGATGGCGGTTGGCTGGCCGGTGGCCGCCCACTCCAGCGCCTCCTGAGCCGAATGCGCGATCACAACGTTAAACCCGGCCTGTCGCAGGTGCGCGCCGAATTCCTCGGCAGTGGAGCGAGCGTTTTCAATCACTAGAATCGTCGATTCTTGGGTGCTGTGGGCTTCAATCAGGGGTGGATTCGCAGTGTCGACTGGCAGGATAAACGTAAAGGTGCTGCCCTGATCCTCCCCAGCGCTACTGGCCCAGACTTTACCATGATGGAGATCGATCAGCTGCTGCACAATCGAAAGCCCCAGGCCAGTCCCGCCAAAGCGTCTGGTGCTGCCGCCTTCGGCCTGATAAAACCGGTCCCACAGGTGCGGCATGGCTGCGGCGGGAATGCCAACGCCAGTATCGCTGATGTTGACGACCAGAAACTGGCCGCTCAGATCCTCCGGCAGTGTCGCCTCCAGCGGTGGGCTGAGCCACTGCGGCGGCATGGCGTGATCGAGGGCAACATGGCCGCTGCTGATCGTAATCGCTCCCTGGTTGGGGGTAAACTTAATCGCATTGCTGAGCAAATTTATAATCACCTGGCCGATCCGCTCGGGGTCGATCGCGATAATCGGCAGCTGTGGGGCCAGGTGGAGGGTCAGCTGCTGCTGCTTGTCCAGCATCATCGGCTGGAGCGCGGCAAGCTGGGTGTGGAGGATCTGGCTGATCCTGCTTGGCTGACAGTGCAGCTCAACGTGGCCGGCATCGAGCTTGGCGATATCCAGCAAATCATTGACCAGCGCCAGCAGTCGCTGTCCGCCGGTGCGAATACCCTCAAGTTTACTGATATGCCAGGTCGTGAGATGCTCGGCGCGGCGCTTGAGCAGCAGCTCGCTGTAGCCCAGAATTGCCGTCAGCGGGGTGCGCAGCTCGTGGCTCATATTGGCCACCAGCTCCTCCTTGAGCCGCTCCAGCTCCTTGCGGGCGGTGATATCGCGGGCGACCAGCACGGCGCCGCCAAACTGGCCATCGGCGGAGCGCAGCGGCGCCACCGAGACGGTATGCACGATAATCTGCCCATCCCAGCGCGGGATCGCCAGCTCGACATCGGCCACCGTCTCACCACGCAAGGCCCGCTGGACGGGATGCTCATCGACCGCCAGGACCTGGCCGTTAGGCTTGCGCCAGACCAGCTCGGGCGCCAGAGCATCGAGGCTGGTGCTGCCCAGAAAGATCCGGCCGGATTTGTTCATGCGAATTTTTTTCCCGGCCTTGTCGTAGGTCGTAATAATATCGGTAATGCTATCGAAGCTAATCTGCAGCTCGTTGGCGCGCTGCTCGGCCAGCTGAAACAGACGGGTGTTTTCAATCCAGGCCGCAATCTGGTCGGCGATCTGGGTCAGAAATAGCTCCTGCTCGGCATCAAAATACCGATCTTCGGTTGATGAGGCCACCCCCAGCACCCCAATCACCCGCTGCGGCCCGGTGATCGGCACGCCAATATAGGAGACCAGATTGATCACATCGACGATTGACTCAGCTGACGGGTCCATATTCGCCGGGCGGCGCACCTCTGGTGGCACCTGGAGAATCACCACCGATTCCTGATTAGTAAACAGGGGCGCGTGGATGCCCTGATCGGCGCGTGCTTCCTGCTGGCTAACCCACGCGGCCAGCGCCTGCAGCCGGTCAGGATCGGGGTGGTACAGGCCGGGCACATCCAGCAGATCATCGTGGGGGGCGGGGCACCGCAGCGAGATTGAGCACCAGCCGCCTAGAAAATCACCAATCTGCTGGGCGATAAAATTGTAGACAACGGCGGTGGGTAGATTTTCGTTAAGCTTATCGCTGATAATGTTGATCAACCGCGACTCACTGATCCGCGCCCGGAGCTGCTGATTGATGCGGCGCTGCTCAGCGGTGCTGAGGTGCAGTTCGGCGTTGCTGGTCGCCAGCTCCTGCGAGGCGAGCTGTAGCTCACCGATCAGCCCGCGCTCGCGCCCCCAGAAGTGCAGCAGCGCGAAGGATGAGGTGGAAAGGAGTGCTGTCAGCAAGATGAAATTGCCAAACTGAATCCAGTTAATCAGGCCAACCTGGTTGTTGCGCGCCTGCGACTCGCCGCGCATGGTGAGCCTAAGCTGCTCAACCTGGCTAATCAGCGGGTCAAAAAGCTGCTGGCCCGACGATGCGATCAGCGCCTGGGCCTCATCACTAGTACCGGCCTGGACTAAAGCAATGGCCCGCTCGGCAAACTGGCTGTTCCAGATTTGGTATCCGCGCTGGATCGCTTCGAGCTGCTCGGGGTGCGGTGCTTCAACCTCCAGAAATTCCAGATTACGCTGAATGTTCTCGGTCTTAGTTCGATACGGGTCCAGAATTGTCGGGCTGCCCGTGCTGATATAGCCACGCAAACTGCTCTGCGCCGCTAACAGGTCAAGATTTACGTCATTGACGATCAGCCGATAGGCGAGCTGCTTCTCATCTGTGGAGCGAATACGGGTGATGCTGATACTCATAATGGCGGCGCTGACAAGCAGGATCACCACCAGCCCGGCTTGGATTCCAAGCAGCCAAAAAAATCGTCGCGAGCGATGATTGGCAACCGTATGCGTGGGTTGCATGACGATCTAACGTCCTTTCCAGACAGGCGGGCGCTTCTCCATAAAAGCCTGAAAGCCTTCAAAGCCATCTTCGCTGCTGAAGATCTCACGCTGGGCGGCCGCCTCACGGCGCAGCGCTGCCGCGTAGTCGCCCTCGTGCTGGGCCGCCAGCATGGCGCGTTTGCCGCTGGTGAGCGCCTGGGGCGACTGGCTGGCGATGCGGGCGGCATAGGCCTGGACCTCGTCGGCAAAGCTTTCGACGGCAAAGACCGCATTGGCCAGCCCCCAGCTCAGGGCTTTCTCGGCCTCGACCATCTCGCCGGTCAGCATCAGCTCCATCGCCCGCCCATGGCCGATCAGCCGGGGCAGCAGGTAGGTCCCGCCGCCATCGGGGATCAGCCCAACCTTGATGAAGATCTCCGAGAAGCGCCCCCGCGCCGAGACCAGCCGCAGATCGCAGGCCAGCGCCAGATCGCAGCCGATCCCGGCGGCCACCCCATCAACGGCGGCGATCACTGGCCAGGACGAGCCGCGGATCGCCAGCAGGGTCGGGCCGTAGGCCTCGGTGAGCACCCGGTAGACATCATCGGGCGTGCCGCCGGACTGCATGGCCGCCATGATGTCGGCGCCCGACGAGAAGGCCCCGCCGGCGCCAGCAATGACGATACAGCGGGTGCCGTCGGTCTCACAGGCCTCAATCGCCTCGCGCATGGCGATCATTGTGGCCGAGTCAACGGCATTTTTGATGTGGGGGCGGTTGATGGTGAGGGTGGTTACGCCAGCGGCCTGGGTGATTTGCAGCGTCTCAGTCATTTGAAGGTATCCTTGTTTGTGTGGTCAGGAAAGGATGTTTGTGGGTGCGTTTGCCCGTCAATCCTACCCTAAATTACACACAGCGTCAATTGAGTTTGGCCTGGGAGCCACGGCATGTGGGTTCTTCCTTTGGATCGTTTGGTTATGTGTGATTCGCCTCCCTTCCGTCCCTCCGCCGGAGAGAAACCCAGGGGGTTTTCATCCCCCTGGACCCCCTAAAATTGAGTTTGTGGATGGATGCTGCGTGGGAGATCCATCCCATGCGATCCACGAATCGGGAACGCATAGGCCCCGTGCTGCGATGGGGTGCAGGATTCGGGGATGATTGGTTATGCCGTATAATCTGCTCTTGCTGATTAGGCAACTACTCAAATGGAGCTTGATATGAGACGCGCACTGCTTGCCCTGGAAGATGGGCGCTTTTTTTGGGGTCGCTCGGTCGGGGCCGCTGGCGAACGGGCCGGCGAGGTGGTGTTCAACACCAGCATGACCGGCTACGGCGAGATTCTGACCGATCCGTCGTATCGCGGCCAGCTTGTCACCCTGACGGCCTCGCACATTGGCAACTATGGGGTTGACCCGCAGGATCTGGAGGCGGCCACGCCCTGGGCCGAGGCGCTGATCGTGCGCGCCTTCACCGAGCGGCCCTCCAACTGGCGCTCCGTCGAGTCGCTCGGTGAACTGCTGGCGCGGCGCGGCGTGATGGCGGTCTCCGATCTCGACACGCGGGCGCTGACCCGCCACATTCGCTCGGCCGGGGCGATGCGCGGCGTCCTCTCGACCGAGGACCTCGACCCGGCCAGCCTGGCCGCCAAAGCCCGCGCCATCCCCGTGATGGAGGGCCGCGACCTGGCCAGCGATGTCGGCACCCGCGAGATCTACACCTGGGCCGAGGGCACGGCGGCCGAGTTCACCACCCTGCAGCTGGCCGCCGACGTGGCGACGGGCAGCCCCCACG
>JACCRK010000353.1 GCA_013813565.1 Herpetosiphonaceae bacterium | reverse complement strand
GTATCATTACGAACATCGGGGAACCCCCTGCTAAGCAAAAACCACGCTTTTATGCCATCTGAAAGGGGTACGTCTCCGTACCCTGCTTCGGTGCGTGGTGGTTGGCTTTAGGGTTGGCCGCCCCAGTATCCAGGCGATCCAGGTCGCACAGCCCGCCCCGAGCAATAACACTTCCACCCGTTCCCAGCGCGTGACCCGACTGCGTTCCCCTTGGAAGAGGGCACTTTGACCTGCAATAAGGTTTGGTTTCTCCAGCGATGGTTTGCGCCGTCACTGGAGGAGCCTTTCGCATACCCGCGCACGTTCGGCCTCAGCGCGGTGGCAATAGGAGATAACAATTTCAGCCCTTCACTTCTCCTTTCCCCGTGCTATACTTTGTTATATTTGTAACGAGGTGTAGCTATGCCAACCCTAAATCCCCCTGGGCCACGCGGCAACTGGCTGCTTGGCAGCATGCTCGACCTGTACCGCGACTCGATGCAGTATATGCGCGATATGGCCACCTACGGCGATATCACCCGGTCGCGGGTCGGCCCATTTCACGTCTACCTGCTCAACAACCCCGAGGCGATTCAGGAATTTCTGGTCACCCACCGCGATAAACACACCAAGGATCCCCGCGACGCCAAGCTGCTGGGCCGCTTTCTGGGCCTGGGCCTGCTCACCAACGAGGGCGAAAACCACAAGCAGCAGCGCAAGCTCGTGCAGCCGGCCTTCCACATGAAGCGCATCCAGGCCTACGCCGATGTGATGGTCGCCCACACCAGCGCGCTGCTCGATACCTGGCGCACCGGCAGCACCATCGATGTCGACCACGAGATGACCAAGCTGACCCTGAACATCGTCACCAAAACCCTGTTCAACGCCAATGTCACCGCGGATGAGGCCGAGGCGGTCAGCCGCGCCCTCGACGAGCTGCAGGTCGATATGACCAAGCTCTCCACGCTGATTGTGCCGGTCCCGGCCTGGTTGCCGCTGGCGATCAACCGCCGCATCAAGGCCAACACGGCGGTGATCGACCGAATTGTCTGGCGGGTGATCAACGAGCGCCGCGCGGCCGGGACCGACGAGGGCGACCTGCTCTCGATGCTGCTGCTCTCCAAGGGCGAGGATGGCGCGCCGGGCATGACCGACCAGCAGGTCCGCGACGAGGTGATCACGCTGTTTCTAGCCGGCCACGAGACCACCGCCAACGCCATGACCTGGACGCTCTATCTGCTCTCGCAGCACCCGGCGGCCCTGGAGCGCCTGCAGGAGGAGCTGGACAGCGTCCTGGCCGGCCGCACCCCGACCATCGCCGACCTGCCGCAGCTGCCCTGGAACGAGATGGTGATCAAGGAGTCGATGCGGCTGTATCCGCCGGCCTGGAGCCTTGGCCCACGGATTGTCCACACACCCATCCCAATCGGCGGCTACACGATCCCTAAAAACACGGCGGTGATGGTCTCGCCGTACACGATGCACCACAACGCCCGCTACTGGCCCGACCCCGAGCGCTTCGACCCCGAGCGTTTCAGCGCCGATAGCGAGAAAGCCCGCCACAAATATGCCTACATCCCCTTTGGCGCCGGTCCACGGGTCTGCATCGGCAACACCTTCGCGCTGATGGAGGCGCAGCTGATCCTGGCCACTGTCGCCCAGCGCTTCGACTGGCGCCTCGACCCCAGCCAGAAGATCGCGCTCGACCCGCAGCTGACCCTCGGCCCGAAGCACGGCATGCACCTGCGGTTCACCAAGCGTCCGGTCTTGGTCGCCGCCAATTAGTAGCTAGTAGCTGGCAGGCTAGTGGGGCAAATTCCTTCTCACTAGCTGCTAGCTACCAGCTGCTACTCGCAGTGCTGCAGCGCCTGAAGCCGCGCATAGGCCCCATTCTGCTCCAGCAGCTCGTGGTGGCTGCCTATCTCGACCAGGCGGCCGCGCTCCAGCACTGCGATGCGGTCGGCGTGGCGGATTGTCGACAGACGATGGGCGACAATAAACGTTGTGCGGCCCTGCATCAGCCGCTCAAGCGCCTGCTGGATCAGCGCCTCCGAGACGGTGTCCAGGGCTGATGTCGCCTCGTCCAGGATGAGGACCCGTGGATTGCGAATCAGGGCGCGGGCGATCGCCAGGCGCTGTTTCTGCCCACCCGAAAGGCGCGCACCCCGCTCGCCAATCGACGTATCCAGCCCATCGGGGAGATCGCGGACAAACTCAAGCGCGTTGGCCTGCTCCAGGGCCAGCTCAACCTCGGCGTCGCTGACCTCGGGCAAGCCATAGCAGATATTGTCGCGCACCGAACCATCAAACAGCACGGTTTCCTGCGAGACCACCGAGAGCCAGCGGCGGTAGGTGCGCAGATCCAGCCCGGCCATATCCTGCCCATCAAGCAGAACCCGCCCGATCGTTGGGCGCAGAAAGCCGATCACCACGTTCAGCAGCGTCGATTTCCCCGACCCCGATGGCCCGACAAACGCCAGCGTCTCGCCGGGCTGGACGGTGAATGAGACATCGTAGAGCGAGGCGCGATCCGAGTCGGGGTAGTTGACGCCGACCTGCTCGAAGCGAAACTCTCCGGCCACAGCGGCCACCCCCGGCTTGCCCTCGTTGTACTCAATATCGGGCGACTCAAGGATCTCGCCGACTGAGCGGATCGACTCCAGCCCTTTGTTCACCTGTGGGGCCAGGTTGGCCAGCTCCATCACCGCATTGGTCAAAATCGAAAAATAGCCAGTCATCAGCACCACATCGCCAACCGTCAGCGGGAGGAACTGAGTGTAGCAGGCCCAGGCGGCCACCACCAGACACAGGCCATTGAAGATGTTGAAGCTGACCCACGAGGCCGCCCCAAACACCGAGTTGACGGCATCAAGGCGTAGCCCGGCGGTCTGAAAATCGTGTAGGCGCTGATCGAGCTTGATCATCTCGTCGGCCTCGGCGGCGTGGGCGCGGGTGACCGGAATGAGCTGAATCATCTCGGTCAGCCGGGCGGCCAGCCGCTCGATCTGGTAGCGAAAGGCGCTGTTGCGCGCCTGGATCGGCTCGCGGGTGGCGCGGATCACAATCACCGCCACCGGCACTGCGCCCAGAAAAAAGCCAAGAAACCACGGCGAGCGGATGCCGACAATCGTAATGGCGACCAGTCCGTTCAAGATGGCCGCTGGGAGGCTTTGGAAAACCTGGCGGGTCAGCTGCTCAATCACCTCAACATCGCGCAGGACTTTGGTCTGCAGCACGCCGCTGCTTTTTTGGGTATAGAAGCTCATCGAGACGTGCTGGAGCCGGTGCCCGAGCGCCGAGCGCAGGTTGTTCTCAACCCGGCGAATCGCCAGGCTAATCAGCCGAATGTAGAGATACTGGGTCGGGATATTTTGCAGCAGGACGACCAGCAGCAGCCCGCCATCAAGCCACAAGCGCCCGAGACTGTGGGTCTGTGGCGCGGAGACAATGTTGATAATGTCCGCGGTGACCAGCGGCATAATCCAGACCGGGCTATGCTTGATAAAGTAGACCACCAGGGCTAGCGCCAGCTTGCCCCAGTCCTCCCGGTACATCGCAAAAAGGGTGCGGATCGGATGTTTCCCCCGGTAGTGTTGCTCGAATCCATGCTGGCGGCGCGGGCCAGCATCCAGCGGCTGATGAGTGGGATGCATTGGCTAGTCCTTGCAAAACGTGCTTGGCATAATCGCACCAGTGTACAGCATCTCGCTGGCCGATCGAATCTAAAACGAGCAGGGCGTCGGAGCTGATGGATCCATCGACTCCGACGCCCTGCTCGCTGTTTGTCCCTAACCTCAGTAGCATGCCAAACGCTACTCAGCGATGCGGGACGGCACCGTAGTTGGCGCGGGCGGGCGCAGGGGATAGCGGCCATAGCCGACGATTGAGATTACAGCGCAGCCGATGCTTGCCAGCAGCAGCAGCACCACCAGGGTTCGCACCCATGCGTGGGGAAGCGGGCGCGGCGCCGGCTGTGGGCGGGGAGTGGCGTTTGAGACGGATTTTGGCGTCAGCAGGCGCAGCAGCTCGGCGCGGGCCCGATCGCCCAGCTCGCCGGCCGGGTCGGCCTCGGAGGCAGCCGTGAAGTCGGCCCGCGCCTGCCGGACATTGTTGAGCTCGCCATACACGCGGCCGCGCTCGGTCCACAGCGCCGCATCTGGCCCGGCACCCAGCGCCGTGGTGAGCAACTGGAGCGCCTCGGCGTAGCGTCCCGCGTGTCGGGCCGCCTCGGCGCGGGTTAGAAAATCATCGGTCATAGTGCTTCTAGATCCTAAATCAAAAGCCAAACATCGAAACATAAATGTTTCAACGTTTGACTTTTGACTCCGGCAATTGATTATTTCTCTGGTTCTAGAAATCGATCAGCGTGCGCATTGAGTCGACCGAGCTGCGAACCAGATCGACCGACTTCTGCATCAGGGCCTTCTCATCGTCGCTCAGCGGCAGCTCGATGATCTTCTCGACGCCGCCGGCGCCGAGGACCACGGGCACGCCAAAGTACAGGTCGCTGATGCCATACTCGCCTTCGAGATAGGCGGCGGCGGGCAGCACGCGCTTCTTATCCTTCAAGATCGCCTCGACCATCTGGACGGTGGCGGCCGATGGCGCGTAGTAGGCCGAGCCAGTCTTGAGCAGCGCGACGATCTCGCCGCCGCCCTTCTTGGCGCGCTCGATAATCTCGTGCAGCCGGGCCTCGGGGATGAACTCGGTGACCGGGATGCCGCCGACGGTGGTGAAGCGGGGCAGGGGCACCATCTCATCGCCGTGGCCGCCCATCAACATGGCCTGGATATCCTCGACCGAGACGCCGATCTCCTGGGCGATAAACGTGCGGTAGCGCCCGGCATCCAGCACGCCGCCCTGGCCCATGACGCGGGCCTTGGGGAAGCCCGAGGCGGCCTTGGCCAGGTAGGTCATCGTATCCATCGGGTTGTTGACCACGATGATACAGGCGTTGGGCGAGGTTTTGGCGACTTTCTCAATGTTCGACTTGGTGATCTCGGCGTTGATCTTGAGCAGATCCTCGCGGGTCATACCGGGCTTGCGTGGCGCGCCCGAGGTCAGGATCACCACGTCCGAGTCGGTGGTCTCGGCGTAGCTGTTGGTGCCAATAATGCTGACATCAAAGCCCTCGATCGGGCCGGCCTCAAGCAGGTCCAAGCCCTTGCCCTGGGGAATTCCCTCGACGATATCTACCAGCACCACATCAGCCAGCTCCTTGCTGGCGATCCAGTGGGCGCAGGTTGAGCCGACAAAGCCGGCCCCAATGATCGTTACTTTCTTTCGGTTAGCCACAAATACCTCCATAAAACTGCTTTAGAAACCATTGCTCCGTGCCAGAAATCACAAAGTTTGGAACAATGTCGCGTGTATTGTAACCGCTCAGGCCGGATAAATCATCAGATGACCGCCTGATCCAGGCCCGCTGGCTGATGCTACTCGACGAGCATCACCAACTTGGTGCCGGCCTCGACGCTCTTGCCCAGCACAGCCTCGATCGACGCGATCACCC
>JACCRK010000347.1 GCA_013813565.1 Herpetosiphonaceae bacterium | reverse complement strand
GATTGGCGGTCAGGGTGATCTGGTCCGGTGCGCTGCCAGCGGTGACGTTCAGCGATAGCCACGGGACGCTTTCGCTGGCGCTCCAGCTCAACGTCCCGCTGCCAACATTGCTGACGTAGACCGTTGCGCTCTGGCTCTGAGCTGCGCCAAGATCGAACTGCCAGCCGATCTGGTCTGGTCCGGCGGTCAGGGTCGCTCCGGGGAGATCGAGGTCGTCATGAACCTCCACGGTGATCACGCTGGTGGTCTGTAGGGCGCCATTCACGGCGGTTAGCGTGATCGTGTTGATGCCGACCGGCAGATCGACCGCTGAGAACTGCGGGCCGGTGCCGATCTGGCCGTACTGGTTGCGCCAGGTCAGGCTGGCGTCAGGCAGCGAGCCAGCCTGTAGATCGTCGACCTGGGCGGCAAAGTTGACCGTTTGGCCGTAGGCAACCCGTGCCCCACTGGCGGGGCTGAGAATGGTGACCTGGGGGGCTTTGCTGGCCAGCGCAAACGGTGGGCTGGCCGCGCTGGCGGTTTGAGCGCCGTCGCTGGCGGTGACCCGCAGGATCGCCGTGGCGCCGCCGCCGAGAATCAGGGTGTCCACCACGGCGCTGTTGGCGGCCACATTCAGCTCCACTGGCTCGAAGGTTACGCCGTTGTCTTTGCTGTAAGCGATATCAAACGTGAGCGTGTCGCCGTCTGGGTCGCTGGCGTCCCAGGCCAGAGTCACATTGCCGGTCACCGGCGCGGTCGCCCCAACCAGGTGAACATTGCTGATCGTCGGCGGGGCAGCGCTGACGGCGTAGGTGGCGTAGGTCTGCGTGCCAGCGGCGTTCTCCAGCACGATCGAGCGAGTGCCGTTTGACCACGGAATATACTCGCTGAAGCGCAGACGGCTGACCCCGTCGTCGTTCTGGGTCGGCGTGAAGATGTGGGTGGCCAGGAGCGCGTTGTTGCTGTCGAGCAGGCGCAGGCGATGGGTGCCGGCCGGGTTAGAGGTGCTGGCAACAGCATCCATGCGGCGCACGCGGGTGATTGCGCCGCTGGCTTTGTTCGGGTAGATCGAACCGGCGATGCGCACGACGGCAACTCTGGGCGCACTGGCCTGGTCGCGCTGCTGGTCCTGCGCTGGTTTGAGCAGGCTCACCTCATCGTAGATCCCCTCGTAGGTGTAGTCGCTGATCCACTCGTTGGCGCAGTAGCTCATCATATCGGTCCAGATTGAGTTGGGAAACACTCTGGGCACAAGGCTGGGGTGCACGCCGGGGTCGCCGACATCAAAGCCCATCAGCGTGCCGTTGCCAATTCTGGCCCCGGAATACGGATAGCTATCGTCGGACTGGCTGTGGCCGCAGCCGACACTGGTATCGTCGCCAGTATCTGGGTCGCCGGCGGGGGTCGGGTGGTCGCGGTCGAGCACGTGGCCGATCTCGTGGCCGGCGTAGTAGTCGCTTGAAGCGCCGTCGTTATCCCAGCCAGCGGCGCCGTAGTTCGCCGGCCCGTTGGCCGTATCCCCGTCGGCGCTGCCCCGTGGGAACCAGGTCTTGCCGTTGATGTCGGTGTACTCTGGCATGAAGCCGTACATCGGCGCGTGGGTCCAGTTACCCTCGTCGTCCCACTCCTCCAGCAGATCGTGGACATAATCGCTGGCGCACAGCCCGCCATCATCCTTGGGATCATCGGGGCAGTCGTCGTGGCTGTAGTTCAGGTGGCGGCGCAGGTCGTTATCTTTATAGCTGAAGTAGTGGGTGTGCAAGCCCGTGCCGCCCGAGGCGATTGTGCCAGGCTTGCTGGAAAGCGGATAGACGCGCCGCATCCACGACAGCGCTTGCAGATAATCCTCTTTGTAGCGGGCTTCGGCGAGCGCGGTGCCGCTGGCCGTGGCATAGTCGTAGCGGAACAGCACAAAGCGCAGATCCAGCGTCGGCGAGGGTGAGAGCTGTTTGCTGAAGGAGGCGGAGTTTCCGGCGTAGCTGGCCTGTGGCGGGAAATGATAGGGGTTGAGCTCGGCCCGCAGCCTGAGCGCGAACCCGCTGTTGAACGCCACGCCCTGGGTCCACTCGATCGGCAGCTCATACCAGAAGGTGTCCTCCAGCAGGGTGCGATTAGGCGCTGACTGGACCGTGAGGTACTGGCCGGTCACGTTGGACGGCTGGAGCGGTTCTCCGATCACTGTGCCGGCGCCGCTGAGCCGGTAGAGCAGCATCGTGACTCCAGGCACGCTTGGCCCGGCCGATTTGGCGTGGACGCGCACGACGGTGCGTTTGCCCCGGATCAGGCGCACGCTGTTGGCGAGGTCCTGGATCGACTGGGTCGCTTCGATGCTGGTGATGCTCATGTTAGTCAGCGGCAGCGCGCTGGCATTTTGCGAAATCCGCAGCAGCTCGCCATCCTCGTTCCAGTAGATATACCCATTGTAGGTGGCAAACTCCTGAACCGGCCCTTCGACAATGGTGGACGAGCTGCTGTAGAGGAGCGGGGTGGTACCGCTGCCATCGGTTTTTTTGCGCAGAATAAACGAGCCGACTGGTGGGAATGGGTCCGCCGGGCCAGTCTGGCGGTCTTCAACGAAGAACGCGGTGCCAGCAACCACGGATATCTCGCGGATTCGGGCCGTGCTTTCGATCGACGTGTATAGATCGGCAATAAAGGCACCGGTGCTCACGTTGTAGCGTTTGAGCGTCTTGCCCACCCCAATATAGACGCCGCCGTCAGCTGGGGGACAGGGTGGGAAGATGCATAGATAAAACTTCGGAAAATAGCCGGTCACACCGCTGCCGCCGATCTGCTGGGATGCGCCGCCACTGAGCTCCGAACGCTTCAGCACGCCGCCGGTGACCCAGTAGAGATACACGCCGTCGGTCTGGAAGTTGCGCGGATTGGCACCGACATTGGCGGCGGTGACGATGCGCACGGCCTGGTTGGTGGCCTTAGTCACCTTCCAGATACCGTTGCTGGTCGTCAGGACATACACGCTGCTGCTGGCCATGATCAGCTCGGGCGCACCGGCCAGCGTGGTTGTCACAGTGGTCGGTGCGGTCGGTGGGTTGACATCGGCATTGGCCAGGGTGCTGAGTCGCAGCAGCCCGCCAGACGTGGTCCAGTAGATGTGGCTGCTGTCGGCGACCAGATTCGACGTAAACCGGCTGCTGCACGGCGAGCTGGCAAAGGTGCGGTCATATACAGTGCGAATGGTGCTGCCCTGGATGGCGCGCCGCTTGATCAGATCGCGCATCACGTGGTTCTGCGAGTCCGGGTCGCAGTTGATGGTCTGGGTTTCACGCCAGAAAAATTTCGGTGGGGTTAGCGCGTAGTCGGCTACATTGCTCAGCAGACTGACCGGGATATCGGTCGGCGCTGTGGGCGCGGCCGCGACGGGCAGCGCGGGCGGAGCCGCTCGAGTCTGGCTTGGGCTGACCAGCAGTGAGCTGAGCAGCGTCACAATGATCAGCAAAAACAGCAGGCGAGATTTCATAAAAAACTCCTATTCATTGCCACAAACTATCGATAGGGCGGGATGGGAACGGCTGAGTGCGTCGTTCGGCCCTGTCACTAGCATAATCGTCTCTGGTCAATCAATAGGGTAGAAAAAGTGACATAGAAAAAGACATTCTTATTGCGACTGCGTACCAGTGTGCTCAGAAGATCTCCCGGCTAGCGCCCTGGCAGGCGTGGAATGGATGCACTGATCGGCGGGGATGGCTAGAGATAAAAATTTGGCAGCTGATCATCGGGGTGATCATCAACCGTCTCGCCCCAGAGCTGCAAGATTCGCTTGATGCGCTGAATATGACCACGCTGCTCGTTGATGCCGTTCACAATGCTCAGCGGCACATAGTCGCTGCTACATTTCGCCTCCTGGCGCAGCAGATGGGCCAGATTACGGCGGTGAATCGTCAGCCGCTCACGCTGATCATTGATTTCTTCAAATGTTGGCATTGTTTTTGTCCTCACCGGCGCCGCATTGCTCGGCGCGACCTCGATCTTTCTGATGGACCGCATGGTACATCTGGCCTGTCTATCATAGCTCATATGTTCGATTTTGAAGATGATTTTTTGCTTACAGGTTAGGCTTCGCTTGCGCCTCTGCTACCGAGGCTCGTGGCAGATGTGGTCAAAAAAGCGGCCATACCGTGCCTGATTTGGCAATGGTATGGCCGCCGAGGGCTGAGTCAATTGACGCTGGCTTCGACAAGCTCAGCCAACGGGTTTGATCGGAACTATCTAATCCCTAGTACGTTGGCTGCTCAAGCTGATCGTCGGTGGTGGCCTTATCGCCGCGCAGGCCGTTGATCGCCGCCCGGTCGTACTTCAGAATTGGCTTGCGGGCGGCGCCAACCTCGTCCAGCCGCCGGACCGGCGCGGTGGTTGGGGCGTTGTGCAGCAGCTCGGGGCTTTCCACCGCCTCGCGGGCGATCTGGCGCATGGCGGCGATGAAGGCATCGAGATTGCGCTTCGACTCGGTCTCGGTCGGCTCGATCATAATCGACTCGGCCACGCTGATCGGAAAGTAGACTGTCGGCGGGTGAAAGCCAAAGTCGATCAGGCGCTTGGCGATATCCAGCGTGTGAATATCGGGCGCGCCTTTGAGCTTGCCCTGCAGCACGACCTCGTGCATACAGGTGCGGTCGTAGGCCACCGGGTAGAGATCATGCAGCTTGACCCGCAGATAGTTGGCGTTCAGCACGGCGTTCTCGCTGATCTCGCGCAGGCCGGCGGCGCCAAGCATGCGAATGTAGGTGTAGGCGCGCACGAACATGCCAAAGTTGCCCTTGAATGTCTTCAGGCGGCCGATGCTTTTCTCCGGGGTGAAGCTGCTGTACTGATCGTCGTTCTCGACTACAATCGGGCCGGGCAGGTAGGGCGCAAGGAAGGTTTTGCAGCCCACCGCGCCACACCCAGGGCCGCCGCCGCCGTGGGGCGTGGTGAAGGTTTTATGCAGGTTGTAGTGCATAAAGTCAAAGCCCACATCGCCCGGCCGGACAATCCCCAGGATGGCGTTGAAGTTCGCACCATCGCCGTACATCAGCCCGCCGGCGTCGTGCACAATCGCGGCCACCTCGTGGACGTTTTCGTCAAACAGACCCAGCGTGTTGGGGTTGGTCAGCATCAGTCCGGCGGTGCGCGGACCAACTTTGGCGCGCAGATCGGCCAGGTCGACGTTGCCGCGGGGGTCGGTGGCGATTTCGACGACTTTGAAGCCCACCATCGCGGCGGTGGCCGGGTTGGTGCCGTGGGCCGAGTTCGGGCACAGCACCTCGTCGCGCTGGTCGTCGCCGCGGTCGAGATGGTAGGCCCGGAACACCAGAATCCCGGCAAACTCGCCCTGGGCGCCCGCCGCCGGCTGGAGACAGACCTGATCGAAGCCTGAGATCTCGGCCAGCAGCGCCTGCAGGTCATAGGTCAGCCGCAGCGCGCCCTGGACGCTGGTATCCTCCTGCAGCGGGTGGATAAACGCGAAGCCGGGCATGCGCGCGGCATCTTCGTGAATCTTAGGGTTGTACTTCATCGTGCACGAGCCAAGCGGATACATGCCGGTGTCGATACAGAAGTTGCGCTGCGAGATGCGCGTAAAGTGGCGCACAACCTCGGTCTCGCTCAGCTCCGGCAGGCCGGCCAGATCGTCGGTGCGCAGCAGGTCGGCGGGCAGCGCGGTCTCCGGCACGCCGGTCTCCGGCAGCCACGCGCCAATCTTGCCGGCGCCGCTGAGCTCAAAAATTGGGGGTTCATACGTATGCATCGCGATTTAACCTTTCAGCGCCGCTACCAGGCGATCAATATCTTCTTTGGTGTTCATTTCGGTCACGCAGACCAGCATCGCGTGGCCCAGATGCGGATAGTCCTGGGCGAGATCGTAGCCACCGATGATCGAGGCAAACTCCAGCGCCATCGCGATCTCGGTGACCGGTCGCGGGCAGCGCACGACAAATTCGTGGAAGAATGGGCCGTTGGTCACCACCTCAAAGCCAGCGAGCTTGCTGATCTCAGCGGCGGCATAGTGCGCCCGCTGGTAGCAGATCTCGGCAACCTTGCGCAGGCCCGTCTTGCCCAGCAGCGAGGTGTAGACGGTCGCGGCGAGCGCCATCAGACCCTGGTTGGTGCAGATATTCGAGGTGGCTTTTTCGCGCCGAATATGCTGCTCGCGAGTTTGTAGCGTCAGCACATAGCCTAGCTCGCCGTTGAGGTCGGTGGTCGCGCCGACCAGCCGCCCCGGCATTTTGCGCAGCAGCTTCTCGGTGCAGCTGAAGATACCCAGGTAGGGGCCGCCGTAGCTCAGCGGAATGCCCAGCGGCTGGCCCTCCGCCACCGCGATGTCGGCGCCGACCTGGCCGGGCGTCTGGAACAGGCCCAGGGCAATCGGGTTGGTCGCCATAATGAACAGCGCCCCGGCGGCGTGGACCTTGTCGGCCACCGGCTTCAGGTCGTGCAGCGTGCCCAAGAAGTCGGGCGACTGGGCGATGAAACAGGCGGTCTTGTCATCGACCAGCGCGGCGATCTCTTCCACGCTCGTGTTGGGATCCTCGTCGCCGACGATCGTCACGCCCAGGCCCTGGGTGTAGGCGCGCAGCACGGCGCGGTACTGGGGGTGGACGCTGGGCGCCACCACGATCTTGCGCCGGTTGCGGGTCGCGGTGAGCGCCATAATCGCGCCCTCGGCCAGCGCGGTGGCGCCATCGTAGTGCGAGGCATTGGCGGCGTCCATCTGGAGCAGGGCCGCCATCAGCGACTGGTACTCAAAGATCGACTGCAGGGTGCCCTGGGCGATCTCCGGCTGATAGGGCGTATAGGCGGTGTAGAACTCCGAGCGCCGCAGGATCGAGTCGACGGCGGCTGGGATGAAGTGGTTGTAGGCCCCGGCGCCCAGAAAGCACGAGTTGGTGAGCACATCGGCGTTGGCGGCGCTAAGGCGGCGGAGCTCGCGGGCCATCTCGGCCTCGGACAGCGGGGCGGGCAGGTTCAGGGTTGGAAAGCGAACTTCAGCGGGCACGACATCAAACAATCGATCGACGCTCTCCACGCCAATGGCCTTGAGCATCTCGGTGCGATCGCGCTCGGTGATCGAAATATAGTGAGACATAATTTCCTCAAGTACGAGGCGGCCGGCCAAGGAGCGAATGTGGCTGGCCGGCCGCCATCTGCCTTTACTTACTGGCTTCTTCGGCGACAACTTTTTCGTAGGCGGCGGCATCGAGCAGCCCGGCCGGCTCACCGGCGAGCTTGATCTTGACCAGCCAGCCGTTCTCGTAGGGGTCGCTGTTGACCGTCTCAGGCGTGTCCAGCAGCGCCTCATTGATCGCGATCACTTCGCCGGCGACCGGCAGGTAGATATCCGAGGCGGCTTTGACCGACTCGACGACGCCAAATGCATCGCCGGCGCCGAAGCTGGCGCCAACATCGGGTAGCTCAACAAACACGATATCACCGAGCGCGTGCTGGGCATAGTCGCTGATCCCAACCGTGGCGGTGTCGCCCTCGACCTTGAGCCACTCGTGCGATTTGACATACAGCAGATCCTGGGGGGTTTTGTAGTCGGCCATGCGGTAATCCTCCTGATACACAAAGAGAGTTCAAGTTTACTTCTTATAGCGCGATTTGTAGAATGGCGTTTTGACGACGCTGGCCCGCACCGGCTTGCCGCGGATGATCACATCTACTTCATCACCGACCTTAACGGTTTTAGACTTGACCAGCGCGTAGGCCAGATTTTTGCCCAGCGTTGGCGATGGCATGCCGGTGGTGACCACGCCCAGCTCGGCGCCATCGACTGTCGCGACCGGGTAGCCCTGGCGGGCAATCCCGCGCCCGGTCATCTCCAGCCCGACGATGGTGCGGGCGGGGCCGTGCTCCTTGATGTCGCGCAGGGCCTCGGAGCCGATGAACGGGCCTTTGTCGAGCTTGACGACCCAGCCAAGCTTGGCCTCATACGGGTTGATATCGCGGTCGATCTCGTGGCCGTACAGCGCCAGGCCCGGCTCGAAGCGCAGGCTGTCGCGGGCGCCCAGCCCGACCGGCCTGACCCCGGCGGCGGCCCCGGCGGCCAGAATACTGTCCCAGACCGCGCTCACCTGCGCGGCCGGCACGAAAATCTCGAAGCCGTCCTCGCCGGTGTAGCCGGTCCGCGAGACATAGCCGCTGGCGCCCGCCACCGTCGCCGGGGTGATGCCGTGAAAGGGCAGGTTGACCACATCGGCGGCGGTCAGGCCGGCCAGCACCGCCTCGGCCGCCGGGCCCTGCAGGGCGATCATGCCCAGCTCGGCGGAGCGGTTGGTCAGCTGCAGATCAAAGCCGGCGGTGTGCTGGTTGAGCCACGCCCAATCCTTCTCGGCGTTGCCCGCATTCGCCACCACCATCCACTCGTCGTCGCCAAGATGATAGGCGAAAATATCATCGACGATGCCGCCATCCTCGTAGCACATAATCCCATAGTCGGACTGGCCAATCGCGGTTTTGCTGATGTCGAAGGTGTTGACCAGCTGGATAAAGCGCTCGCTATCCGGCCCGGTGACCCAGAAGCGGGCCATGTGGCTGATATCGAACAGCCCGGCGGCGTTGCGGGTGGCCTGATGCTCCTCGACGATCCCGCTGTACTGGACCGGCATATCCCAGCCACCAAATTCGACCATTTTGGCCCCCAGCTCACGATGGCGGGCGTTGAGCGGTGTTTGTTTCATTCGTCCTCCTGAAAGGCGATGTTCAGATAGCGGCAATTATAAACTCTTTGGATTAATCGGTTTTTGATTCACGAGACCTACACGTGGGTTCCTGCGAGGACCGTTATTCTGGCGTATCAAGCTACCTGCTGGGAGAAGATAGGGCGTATGTGTTCTCCCATTGATTATTGGTTGCTTGTGATTCGCCTCCCTTCCGTCCCTCCTCCGGAGCTAACTGGGGGAGGTATTTTATTCCTCCATAATGTGGATGGTCAGGCCGGGCGGCGGGTTGGGCCACGGCTCAGGGACCAACCAGAGGCGGGTCCACAGGCGGCCGCGGCCAAGTAACCACTGCAT
>JACCRK010000346.1 GCA_013813565.1 Herpetosiphonaceae bacterium | reverse complement strand
CCATCCCGAACCAGGCCGTGAAGGCGCCACACACCGAGGGTACTGCGGTTTCGCCGTGGGAGCGTAGGGGGATGCGCGCCAGACCATCCAGCTAGACCGCCGAGCAGTGCACACTGCTCGGCGGTCTAGCGTTTTAGGCGTTTAATTCGCCTATATAATTACGGATTAAAGAGATTTACCTTAAAGGAATCCTAGTAGCACGGTCAGCAAAGACTTGTGATTTTAGGGGAATCGTCCCGCTAGTGCGCTGGCGACCACAAATGGGTCGCTAGCAACAACTGTCGCTGCATAGAGTTCCATCGCCCCAATATCTGAGCCACGACTATTCGGGTCGCCCCGATCAACAATGCGCACAATCACGGGCATTTCTTCCCACGACTCATCGGTTTGGGTCATTGGTGGCAAGGTCATACTTACGTTGAAACTTTGTACGCCTAGCTCAGTGACAAAGCAGTCCAGCACATCATAAAGATGGGTGGCTAGCGCAATCGGATCATTGCTTATCAGCACAACTTCTTTTTCTTTGACCGGCGTGAGGGATACATAGCCCCGCACCGCCGCTTCTTGATTGTGGAAAGCCAGGCCCAAACCTCGATGCAGCTTCCAGAGGTCATCAAAGTAGCTGTTTTTGGTGCGTTGACGATACTCGCTGGCGGTACGACGGAGGAGTTCAACTTTTGGATAGGCCATTCCGGTAGCCACCGACATCTGGGCGTGGCCATGAATGACTGAGGCTCCTGAGCGCCACAAGCAATTCCAGATGAAGAAGGGATAGGTAGCCTGTGGATCGGTGGTGTGTACTGCTTCGAACCAGCGGAAAGCTGTCTGTACATAATCTTCGACGCGCTCACGGGTGAAATTAAGCGGGTGGTGCTGGTCAAAAATCAATACTCCATGCCAGCCATCATACTTAGCAATGTTCGATGCGCTCAGGCAGTAGCGACCGCGAATGCGCCCAAAGCTATCTTCCGGGGTGCCACTTTCCGGGGTGCAGAACCCCGACTCATCGTTGTGGCCAGCATTTGTCGCAATAATCTGATCGATATCGGACTGATAGCGGCCCTGCTGGGGCCGTAAGCCACGGATGCGGTTAAAGATGGCGCCTTCCAGGGTCCAGCGGTTGGTGATGCGGATAATTTCTTGTTCAGTAACCGCTGCGACGCTGCCAAATGAACGTTCAATCCAGCCATGCATTCGCTCAGGTGGGTGGAGTACCCCACGGGTTACATCGATTCTGAGCAGTCGTTCCCATAATGTTGCTAAGGGGGTTGGTAGTGCGGCAACTAGGGTTGGTAGATCGGTAATCACTGAGCCTCCGAGGTCATACTCGCGTTTTGCGTTTCGTGCCAGTGGACGAAAATCATCGTAGTTCCTGCCTCCATGCGTCTCACGCATCTTCATTCCGAGATGCTCCCGTAGCTCAATCGTGAACGTCGAGCCAGTCGACTGGCTCGCGCCCGCCGATACAGTTCATCATAGCGCTTGGCAGCCCGACTCCACGACCAGTCGGTGCGCATGGCGCGCTTAACCGCATTATCCCATAACGGTTTGTGACGATATGCTTCGGTAGCTCGCATAACTGTACCATATAACGATTGTACTTCGGGCTGCTTAAAGACAAATCCGGTGCCGGTATTAGCATAGGGATCGATATCCTGGACTGTATCGGCCAGACCACCTGTGGCGTGGACCAGTGGCAGGGTGCCATAGCGTAGCGCAATCAGCTGGTTGGTTCCACCTGGCTCAACCAGCGAGGGCATCAGCAAAATATCACTCCCAGCATAGCACTGGCGGGCCAGCGGTTCACTAAAGGTGAAAAATGTCTGGACCGCTTCAGGATAGCGCTCGTGTAAAACCTGGAGCCATTGATGATACCGCTCTTCGCCGGTGCCAAGCACGATAAGTTGGATCCGGTGATGGGCCAGCAGTGGCTCCAGAGTTTCTTGCAACAGGCCAAGCCCTTTTTGGTCGCTTAAGCGGCCAATAAAGCTGAGCAGCGGTATCTTTGGGTCAACATCCAGGCCCGCAGTCGTCTGAAGCGCGGCTTTGCACACGGCTTTGCCCTCCGGATGATCGGCATCGTAGGTGGCGCTAATCTGTGTATCGGTGGCCGGATTATAGCGGTCTGGGTCGATGCCGTTCAACACGCCAAACAGCCGGTCGCGCCGATCGCGCAGCATTGGATCAAGCCCCTCGCCATAGGCTGGGGTCAGAATTTCGCGCGCATGGGTCGGGCTGACGGTGTTGATGATATCGGCATAGTAAATCCCGCGACTCATGAGATCGACGAGGCGATGCAGGCTGGGCAGGTCGGGGTGGGTGATAAATCCATACTCAGCCAGCCCGGCGATCTCCAGCACCCGCTGGCCAAAGACGCCCCGGTAGGCCAGCGTATGGATGGTATAGAGCAGGGCGGTATCGCGAAAGAACAGGTCGCGGCGCAGCGATGTGCGGAGCCAGTTGGCCACAATCGCCGCATGCCAGTCGTTGGCGTGAATCACATCTGGTTGCCAGTCAAGCTGGCGCGCCGCCTCCAGGCTGGCCTGGCACCAGAAGATAAAGCGCTCGGCATCCGGTTCACCGAGATAGAGTTCGGGTGATCCAAACAGGCGTTGATTGTCGATGAACCAGATTGGCACATCGCTGTCGGGTAAAACGCTTTGATACAGGCTGGCCTGTTCCTGGCGGTTGCCGAGAGTCACGGTATAATCGCTCAGGAGCGGCCGCAGTCCCCAGCGCTGGGCATCAATGTGCCCATAACAGGGCATTGCTACGCGGATATCGTGGCCGAGGGCACGTAAACTGCGGGGCAGTGCGCCGGCAACTTCAGCCAGACCGCCAGTGCGGGCAAATGGTTCAACTTCCGAGGCTAGATACAAAATTCGTAGCGGTTCATCACTCATTGGGTCTCTATCCAAAAAGAAGCCAATCCACCCGCTACATAGCAAATGGTCGGCTTCGACAACTGACAGGCATCCTACCACAGGCAAGCATAGTTCTGCAACCTTTAGCTCTGGAGGATTCAGATGGAGCAGTTTCTGAAACGACTTGACCATCTCGGCATCGCTGTGCGCGATCTGGCGGCGGCGATGGCGACCTACGGCGACAGCCTGGGCCTGACCGAGTGGGAGATTATCGACATGCCCGAGCGCTCAATGCAGGTAGCCGTCGGCCGCGTTGGCGATACGCTGCTGGAGCTAATCACGCCGACCAGCCCGGCGGCGGCGTTCAGCAAGTTTCTGGATGAGCGCGGCGAGGGCATCCATCATATTGCCTATGAGGTCGATAACCTGGCGGCGGTGCTGGCGCAGCTGGAGGCCAGTGGCGTCCGCCTGATCGATCGCACGCCCCGGCCGGGCATCCACAACACCAGCATCGCCTTTATCCACCCCAAGGCGCTGGTGGGCGTGCTGACCGAGCTGGTTGAGCACGCTCGGTAGAGTGTTTGAGCGCACTGCTGGCTGCCCAGCCTGGCAGCTGCTAGAAGGTGGAAGGGAATGTCTCGGGGACCTCGTCGGTGTGCCACATCGGGGTGGTATCGAGCGGGTCCAACGCGCTGGTCTGATCGAGATGAATGAGGGCATCGAACTGATCGGGGAGCCGGGCTGAGAAGTAATGGCTGATTCGTTCGGTCTGTGGGCGATAGATCACGCCAATCGCCCGCTGCAGACGCGGTGTTTGCAAGACCTGCCCGGCCGCCTCGTGGTGGAGCCAGAGCACGAAGTTCGCCGGCTCCACCGCGTGGAAGACCGCCTCGTAGCTCTCCGGCAGCCCCGGCCGCACCGCCATGCGCTCGGATGGTGCTCCCCAGTCGCTGGCGGCGGTGACCGTGCCGGCGTAGGTGCTGAAGCCGAGCAGATAGGCCGCCTGGCCATAGCGCTCGCGCGCCAGCTGCCCCAGATTGAGCTCGCCACTCTCGCCCATATCCGTAGCACGTGCATCGCCCAGATGCGAGTTGTGCGCCCAGACCACCACTTTACCCGCCCCGCCCTGCTGATCAAGGTGTTCGATCAGCGCATCGAGGCTTTCGGCCATGTGCTGGTCGCGTAGATTCCACGCCTCGACCTGTCCGCGAAACATCGCGCGATAGTACTCCTCGGCGTTCTTGACCAGCCGGGCGTTTTGGACAGCGTAGAAATGCTGATCGAGCGCCAGCGTTCCGGCGCGGTTGGTGTACTCAGTGGCATTATGCTGAAGCTCCAGCAGCTGGGCAACCACCGCCTGCTCACATGGCTCGATGATGCCTTCGCTGGCGGCATAGCCATACATCTGGCTGTTTTCCTGAAAGCGGGTGAAGCAGGCGTAGCGCTCGCGGGCGCGGCGGGCAGCTTCCGGATCGGTTTTTTCGAGGTAATCCAGCACAGCATCAATGGAGGCATACAGGCTGTACAGATCGATGCCGTAGAAGCCGACCGGACTGGCTATGCCCGTAGCGGTGTTGTGGTCGCGCAGCCAGTCGACGAAATCGCTCACCACGGTGTTGCGCCACATCCAGGTTGGGAAGCGCTGAAAACCAGCCAGGGCCGCGTTGCTATCGGTGGCGTCGCCGACACCACGAACATAGCAGTTGACCTGATAGGCGTCGGGCCAGTCGGCCTCAACCGCGACAGCGCGGAATCCTTTTTCGCGAATCAGCCGCTTCGTGATCTCGGCCCGCTGAACGTAAAACTCGTGGGCGCCATGGGAGGCCTCGCCGATCAGGACAACGCGGGCATCAGCGATCTGCGCGATCAGCCGATCATAGTCCTCAAGGGCGCCGGTCAGAGGCTGAACCGCTGCCTGAAGCTGGCGGGCCAGCGCTGCTGTTGTGGTACGCATCGCTCTCTCCTTTTGTTAATACTTTCGCGTCACAACGCTACTGGGCACCGAGCAAATTCCGGGCCGTGTGCGGGCCGTCTGGAGCGCGGCGCGAATTATGCTTGGCAGATTCAGAGTTATTAGAAAGGAGTTTCACCATGTCTGAACAACTGACCAAAGGCTTTGGCGGCACCCTGATCCCCGACCCCAACCCGGCTGCCGAGCCGCATCCCCAGCCGCCACTTGCGCCGGAGGAGGCCCAGGCCACCCCGGAGGATGAGGCGGCAGCCACCGACCTGCTTGGGCGCACTACCGATGGCCCGGTCGCGGTCAACCGTGAGCTGCCGCCGACCGCCGACCACTATGGTCGCGATGAGGGACCCGAGGCCTAGCACCATCCGTAGTGGGAGAGAGAACAGGCTGATATGCGCGCCCGCTGGCGCTGCGCCTGTGCAAATTGCCCAGAATCAAAAGGCTTGTTACAATGGGCACAGCAGGGCAGGCCACGGGCCGCCATCCATCACACATTCGTATACGAGGCAATGTCGCCTCTCTAGTATTTAGGCCACGAGGAGGTCGCTGGTGAGTCAAGATAGTTTGACGATTACTGATAACCGCACAGGTAAAACGTACGAGGTTCCAGTTACAGATGACACTATTCGCGCATTGGATTTACGGAAGATTAAAGTCAACGCTGATGACTTCGGTCTGATGACCCACGACCCGGGCTTTACCAACACCTCAGCATGTCGTAGCGCAATTACCTTTATTGATGGCGACAAAGGCATTCTCCGCTACCGTGGCTATCCCATTGAGCAGCTGGCCGATCAGAGCACCTATCTGGAGACCGCCTACCTCATTCTCAACGGTGAACTCCCCAGCAACGATGAACTGAACGCCTGGGTCTACAATATCACCCACCGCACCATGGTTCACGAGAACATCAAACAGCTGATGGACGGCTATCAGTACGATGCCCACCCGATGGGAATGCTGATTAGCACAATCGCGGCGCTCTCGACGTTCTACCCCGGCGCCAAGCAGATCAGCGATCCCGCAGTCCGCCACCTGCAGATCGCCCGCCTGATCGCGAAAATGCCGACGATTGCCGCCTACGCCTATCGTAAGCGGATGGGCCTGCCGTATATCTACCCCGACAACAGCCTGAGCTACACTGGCAACTTCCTCAAGATGATGTTCCAGCGGGCCGACCCCTACGTTGTCAATCCGATCCTGGAAAAAACGCTCGACGTGCTGTTTATCTTGCACGCCGACCACGAGCAGAACTGCGGCACCAACGCGATGCGCTCCGTCGGCAGCTCGAAGGTTGATCCGTACTCGGCAATGGCGGCGGCGGCGGCGGCGCTGTATGGCCCGCTCCACGGCGGCGCCAACGAGGAAGTGATCCACATGCTCGGCCAGATCGAGCATAAAGATAATGTGCCAGCCTTTGTCGAGCGAGTCAAAAAACGCGAAGTGCTGCTGATGGGCTTTGGCCATCGGGTGTATAAGAACTACGATCCACGGGCGGCGATTGTGAAGCAGCTGGCCGATCAGGTCTTCGAGGTCACGGGGCGCAACCCGATGCTGGATATTGCGCTGGAGCTGGAGCGGATTGCGCTGGAGGATGATTTCTTTGTGTCGCGCAAGCTGTATCCGAATGTGGACTTCTACACCGGTATCATCTATCAGGCGATGAAGTTCCCGCTGGATATGTTCCCGGTGCTGTTCGCCATTCCGCGCACCGTCGGCTGGCTGGCCCAGTGGCAGGAGATGACGATCGATCCTGAGACCGCGATCGCCCGCCCGCGCGAGATCTACAC
>JACCRK010000339.1 GCA_013813565.1 Herpetosiphonaceae bacterium | reverse complement strand
CTCCCAATCTTCTGCCACCAGCGTGTAGGTGCAGCGGCGGGTGTTGGCTGCGGCGCGGGCAATGGCTGCATCACCAGCTCGTGAAGCAGCGCCACGGCAGCGACACGTTCGGGCGAGCGTTCCATTGCCGGGGGTAAGGCTATATCCGAGCGGCGGGCACTCTGGGTCGGCTCGGTCGTTGGTGCGGCGACCTCGGGCATCCCAAACGCTCGTAGCCAGTCGGCTGATCCAGAGGCGGCATTGGGTTCCGGCTCGGGTTCCGGCTCGGACTCCTCCTCAGTCACGCTGTGGCGTAGCCATGCTGGCAGATCAACATTACCGAGCATACTATCGTGGTTGGCTGCACTCGCCGGTCCTGGCTCATCATCCAGCAGCCACGATGGGGCAACCTTGGCCGCTGGTGGAATCGCCGGCTCATCAAGGCGAACCGTTACCGACGGCTCAAGTCGCGTGGTTGGCACCGGGGCTGAGGGCAGATCTTCGCGCAGCCAGTCAGGAATATCAAGTGGATTCGCTGATGTCAGGTCGGCATCTAAGCGCGTTGTTACCGACGGCTCAAACCGGGTGGTTGGTACTGGCGCTGAGGGCAGATCTTCGCGTAGCCAGTCGGGCATGCTAGAAGACCGTGTGACTGGCTCATTATCTACATCGGTTGTTGCTGCACCATCGCCATGCTCGCTTGGTGAAGGTGTGCTGTCCATCAGCCAGGGTGGTATATCAGCCTGGCCTGGGCCGCTGGTTGGTCCATGAGCCGGCGTATCTTGTAGCCAGGCTGGGATATCACTCGGAGCAGTTGCCGGAGCTGCTGTGCTAGATTCACTGGGCTTGTCTACGGCTGAATCGGCATTCAGCCAGGGCGGTGTAGCCTCTGCTGGCGGAGGTGGCGAAGTCTCATCAGACTGTAGCCAGGGGGGTAATGCATCACTGGCAGATGCTGGTGCCGCCGCCGGTGGTGTGATGGCTGGGCTGGCATGAATCGTTGCATTGGCTGCTTCATCAATATCACGAAGCCAATCTGGTACGCCACCTTCACCACTCGATGAGGACTCCAGGGCAACTTCGGCGAGGCTGATAGCCGGCGGGATGGCACTGGCTGGCGGTTGCAGCCAGGTTGGAATATCGCTAATCGGACTAGCAGGTGCGCTGGATGCAACGACTGGCGCACTTTCATCAGCAATGCGCAGCCATTCAGGAATATCAGCGGCGGGCGCCGCAGTGTCTAGTGGCGCTGGAGCAGCGGTTGGTGCGGCGGCCTCAATGTCATCGCTGGTGCGCAGCCATGCAGGAATATCATCGGTTGGTGCTGTTGTCGCTGGTGGCGGCACTGGTATTGCCGATTCTACTCCAGCGGACATCGGTTCCTCTAGCCATTGTGGAACATCACTAGATGGCGCATTGATGTAATCTAAATCTTCTTGCGATATATCAACAATGGGTGGCTCGCTATCGAAGTCACGGAGCCAGTTTGGCAAGTCACCAGTAGCGGGGCGCCGCAGTTCAACATTTTTGCTCAGATCCGATTGGACTGGAGGCGCAGGGGCAGCCGGCGGTGGTTGCATTTGCTGTAACCAGTTGGGCATATCGTCACCCACTGGCTCAAATGGCGTGTTATTGCTTGGAGCAGCGTCGAATACAGGTTCCTCTATGCTGGCTGGTGCCGGATCACGCATCCACGCCGGAACATCATCCGTTGGTCTTGCTGGTGGCGCTGGCTCTAGTGTCGAAAGCGCATCTTCCTGCAGCCACGAAGGTAAATCTTCGTTGGGTGCAGCGGCTGGTGGTGGTTCGCTGGGTGGTGCCGGGTCGGACTGCAGCCAGGGCGGCAGGTCGGAGCTTGGGGCTGATTGCGCGGGTGCTTCGGCGGCGGGCGCGGTGGGCATGGCGACATCGCGGAGCCAATCGGGCAAATCACCAGCCGGAGGTGCGGCAGGTGGTGGTTGGATTGGCGGTGCCGGGTCGGACTGCAGCCAGGGCGGCAGGTCGGAACTTGGGGCTGATTGCGCGGGTGCTTCGGCGGCGGGCGCGGCGACATCGCGGAGCCAGTCGGGGACATCGGCGGCAGGCGCAGCAGATGGTGGTTCGCTGGTTGGCGCCGGGTCGGACTGCAGCCAGGGCGGCAGGTCGGAGCTTGGGGCTGATTGCGCGGGTGCTTCGACGGCGGGCGCGGTGGGCATAGCGACATCGCGGAGCCAGTCGGGCAAATCACTAGCCGGAGGTGCGGCTGAAGATTGGCTGGATTCCTCCGGGCTACCTGCATCACCAGACGGCTGTAGATCGGCTAGCCATGATGGCAGCGGCTCGCTATCTGCCTGCAACGTGAGCGTGGGAATGGGATCATTTGGGACTGGCGGTGAAGGCGTCGTATCTTGTAATTCGCGTAGCCACGGCGGTAGCTCCTCGCCAGGAGATGGCGGAGGTGCTGCTGACGATTCAGGTGCCGGTGCTGCTCCTGGCTCCAAATCCTGGAGCCAGGGCGGCAGATCGCCACCTGCTTCAGGGCGTGGCTGACTGGCTGGTGTCGGCGTTTCAGCTGACGATTGAAGCCAGTCGGGAATTCCGGTTGGGGTTGCGGCTGATGGTGGCGCACTGGGCGTCTGCTGATCCAGTTGACGTAACCATGGCGGCAACGAGTCATCATTACTGCCCTGAGTTGGGGCAAGTGGGGCATTGCAGCGCGTACAGAAAAGTCGGTCGGCGCTGTTCGGCGTGCCACATTGAGGACAATACATTGAGGCCGCCTCCTAGCGATCCAAATAGGGACGATCAAGCCCTAGTAATATACGAACACTCGCCACAATTGCGCCAATCGCTGCACCAAAGGCGAGCCCACGTAGCCCGGCAAGAGCAAAATAGTTTTGCACCCAAGCCACAGTATCGCCGAGAAAAGGCACATTGGTTAGGGCAGGAATCTGAGCGAGCAGCATAATAGCGGCAACAATCACGACGACGACTGCCTCTCGATTACCCCTGCCAAGGGCACGAATCGCCGCATTGACCGCAAAAAAAGTTAACAGGGCCAGTAAACTAACACTAAGTGGGGTGTATACCCACTGGACCACATCCTGAAACAGGCCAATCGTGGTTACTGTGGTTACTTCATTGGTTAATTGATTGGTATTTCCGGCCAGGTAGCCGTATAGGGCAATTGCCGGCGGAATAATAAATCCAATCAGCAAAACCACACTATAGGGCCAGCGTTTATCGCCTGAGCGCAAACGACCTAGATGCTGTCCGATAACGTTGATCACACCTACCAGCAGGGCAAATGCTGCAACTACTGCCACCCAGCGCAAAATTTCGGTGCTACTCCGCTCAATTCCGGCGGATTGGGGGAAAAGTAAATTGGCTAAAACAAGAACTCCGGCAACACTGCCGAGTAAAATTGGAATCAGCCGTTTAAGGTCAAATAGTTGTAATAATTGACGCATCCAACATTCCTCTATCTGGTGGGCAGTAATGGAAATGAGCCAGGTAAGATCCCAAAATCCTGCAGCGACACGAGGACCAGTCCCACAATAATGATGATGATAAGTAGCAGTCGAATCGCATCGTGGGTTAGGAGTCGCGCAATTCCAAGCGGGGTTGGCGCAATATAAGCTTCAGCAGCATAGATTTCTTCGCCAAGGAGCGTGCCATCGGCGGTTAAGATGGCGGCAGCCAGAGATGTCGGGTTGGTCGTGCCGGCAACCTGAGGGATGTGGTGTTGGCGGCCCTGCTCGCCAGCCAGGAGATACGTCTCGCCAAACGCTCCGACCGTAACACTGGCCTCCATTGTCTCAGAGACATACCGATTGCCTAGCCCGGCAGCAAACGCTAGCGGATCGTGGTCAGCATACAGGTGGATACTCTTGGGCTGATAGTCTTCACTGTAGCCAGCGTTGCGATAGGCCACCCGAATCATACCGCGTAACGCCAGATGGGTGACGGCATCACCGCTTGAGGCCGTGATGGTGGCTCCGCGTCGGGCGGCGGCGTTGGCAACGCGTTGAGACAGGACCAATCCGGCCAGCGACTCGGGATCGATGGCTGATCCGTGGAGCGCACCTGCACCAGGCGACAGATGGATTGGTTTGCCGGTTTCAGCCGCACGGGCCAGGGCGGCATTGAGCTGATCAAGCGCAGGAAGGGGGCGACGCTCGATTGCTCGGCCGCCGGTTATCAGGCGTGCATAGACAAACGGCAGCGCAATCGCAAACGTGAGGATGAGGAAGGCGATCAGTAATTCAAATAATGACACGCTCGGTTCCTCACTAGCAGCAAAGCTGCATCCAAAGCGGTAAGAATTGGGCTGAGTGTAGCCCATTGATCAGGCTTTGTCAACTTTCTAAGGCCCTTAAATGCTCGATTAATGCTTGCCAACTTTCGTCATCTTCAAGAGCTGTGGCATAGAGCCGGAGCGATTGCCGCAGCGCTGTAAATGGGGTCAGTGGCTGAAGCAGCAGCAGGAGGTGGCTGGTGACAATGCTGGCTCCCTGTCCTAATCCAAGTAGTATCTGCGCCGGGCCGCCTAGATGCCAGCGATGAATACGCTGGGCCAGCTGGCCCAGCAAAGCCTGGCGCTCATCGGGAGTCAGCTCAGCCACGCTTAGCGCTCCAGTCGGCGGTGTCAAGAATCAAGGTGACAGGTCCATCATTGAGCAGGTGAACATCCATCTGTGCGCCAAAGACTCCGCAGGTGGTTGGAATGCCTGCCGTCTGGGCATGCTCAACAAATACATCAATCAGTGGCGCGGCGTGGTCGGGCTGGGCGGAGGCAGTAAATGAGGGCCGCCGGCCCTTACGTGTATCGCCATACAGCGTGAACTGTGAGACAACCAACAGCCCGCCGCCAGTCTCGGCCAGCGCCTGATCAAAGCGCCCGGACTGATCGGGAAAGATCCGCAGGCCAATAATTTTATCGGCCAGCCGGCGCGCCTCGGCGGCGCTGTCGGTGTGGGTGACCGCCAGAAACACCAGCAGGCCCGGCCCAATCGCCCCGACAACCGTCTGCTCGACCACGACCTGCGCCTCACGAACGCGCTGAATGACTGCCCGCACTACAGCTTGGCCCCGTGCAAGGAAGCGCCGGCACTGCCCATAATCCGCCCGAATACCATGCGTCCGCGGTCATTCGCCCACACCCGACTGACCACGATCCGCACATCTTCGCCAAGCCGATCGCGAGCATCTTCAACGACCACCATCGTGCCGTCGTCCAGATAGCCGATGCCTTGTTCGCGCTCGCGGCCCTCCTCACGAATGTTGACGATCATCATATCGCCGGCGATGGCGGGCGGGCGGACGGCGTCGGCGAGAACATTCAGGTTCAGCACCTGGATCTCCTGAAGCTCAGCCACCTGGCTCAGGTTTTTGTCGTTGGTAATCAGCGCCCGCCCTTGCTGGATGGCCAGTGCCACGAGCTTTTGGTCAACTCCACGCACGCCACTCACATCATCGCTGGTGATCTCAATGGTGACCAGCGGGTCTTTCTGCATCTCGTTCAGGAGATCCAGGCCGCGGCGTCCGCGCATGCGCTTCATATCATCGCTGGAGTCGGCCAGCAGCTGGAGCTCGTTGAGCACAAAGCGCGGCACAATCAGCACGCTATCCAAAAAGCCACTGTGCATCACCGCCGAGATCCGTCCATCAATAATTGCGCTGGTGTCAACTAAACAGGCGCGCCCAAACGTGGGCAGATCGCTGCGAGCGCGGCGCTTTGGCGCGCGTAACGTTTGGGTCCACGTGATCAGGTCGTTTTTATGGCCGAGCGTGCCGATAGCACTAAAATAGATGGCCAAGGCGGCCACAATCACTGGCAGATAGCTGCCCAGAGCACCAGGCAACTGGCTGAGTGGAATCGTTAGCAGGGCGCCAAAGATGGTCCCAACAAAGCCCCCACTTGCCAGGACAACCAGATCGGAGATATTGGTGCCCCGCAAGCGCCGATTCAGGTCACGAATTGGGTCAAGAATAACCCGATGGGTGATGATCAGCCCGACACCTGCGCCGGATAGCGCCAGCAGCAATGTCGCCCGCAGCTCATCGACGGTGCGCGGCTCAGATGAAACTCGACTGCCGAACCACCAACCGAGATAGCCGAGACCAAACATTCCTAAAATTCGCACCCAAAAATCAATACTAATTAAGCGTTTACGTGGCACAAAGCGTCTTTCAAGCATTTCGGACATATAGGTTCCTTATAGAGGTCGGCAACCAGCGTGCCGATTATCGAGGGCTCACTTTAATCATCTTCAGGTGGCTCGCCAGGCGAACGACTAGGTGCTCCAACCAATGCGCCGCGGACCGCCTCGCTCAATGAACGGACACCTAGCGTTTCAAATCCGCCCACCTGCGGCAGCGGCTCGATGTGCGGCACGATTCCCCGTGTGAAGCCCAGCTTGGCCGACTCATTCAGCCGGCGCTCGAGCTGGCTCACCGAACGAAGCTCGCCAGAAAGGCCGATCTCGCCGACCATAACCATTTGGGGGTCAACCCGCTGATTGCGGAACGATGAGGCGATCGCGGTGGCGACCGCCAGATCAACCGCTGGCTCGTTGACCTTCAGTCCACCAACGATGTTGACATAAATATCCTGGTTGAAGAGTGGGATCCCAACCCGTTTCGAAAGCACCGCGATCAACATCGCGAGTCGATTCTGATCAAACCCATTGGCCGTCCGGCGTGGCTGGGCGTTGGCGGTATGGCTGGTGAGCGCCTGGACCTCAATCAACAGCGGTCGGGTACCCTCCAGCGTTACCGCCACGGTTGAGCCTGGCGATCCAGCGCTGCGCTCGGCCAAAAACACCAGCGATGGATTGAGCACCTCGTTCATCCCCAGCTGGGTCATTTCAAACACCCCAACCTCGTTGGTTGAGCCGAAACGATTTTTGACCCCGCGTAACAGGCGGTACTGATGAAACCGGTCGCCCTCAAGATACAGTACCACATCAACGATATGTTCCAACACCCGCGGCCCGGCGATCGCGCCCTCTTTGGTGACATGGCCGACCAGAAATATCGAGGTGCCGGTCTCTTTCGCCAGCCGCTGGAGGCGGAGGGCGCCCTCACGCACCTGCGAGACGCTGCCGGCGGCGGAGGTTACATCATCGCTGTAGACCGTCTGAATCGAGTCGACGATCACCAGGCGCGGGCGCATTTTCTCGATATGGGCCAGCGCCATATCCAGGCTGGTCTCGGAAAGCACATACAGCTCGTCGGGGAGCAGGCCCAGCCGGGTGGCCCGCAGCTTGATCTGCTGCTGCGACTCTTCGGCTGAGATATAGAGAACCGACCCGACATCCTGGGCAAACTCGGCGCTGACCTGGAGGAGCAGGGTGCTTTTGCCAGCGCCAGGCTCACCGCCAACCAGCACCACCGAACCTGGAACAATGCCGCCACCCAGCACCCGGCCAAACTCAACCCCGCGCACCGGCAAACGTTCAACATCGCCCATTACGATTGCTGGTAGTGCCAGCGGCTGATTACTGCTGCCAGTGCCGCGTGCCACCCGTGCGCTGGCCTGGTTGGGCTTGGCCGACAGCTGTTCGACCAAACTATCCCATGTCCCACACTCGGTACAGCGTCCCATCCAGCGTGGAAACTGGGCATCACATTGTTGACAGACAAAAATTGTGCGTTGTTTAGCCATAATTTGCTCGATCTACTGAGTTAATTTAGCTTAAATTATAGCACACGGCCCTGAGCGCAACCACGCTTGTTTCGTGCTATACTTGCCGCAGAAAGTCGAGAATCATACCCAATTGGTTTGGTTTTACTAAATTCTAGTGGCTGATTTTTGACTTTGCTTTTCTAGCTTGTCAAGGAATTGTGTATGCCCGCCACTCCTCATCGTCAGCGGAAACCGGAATGGTTGCGTAAGCCCAGCGTTCTTTCCCCGGAACTGCGCGAAGTTCGCCAACTGCTGCGCGATCTCAAGCTCAACACGGTCTGTGAAGAAGCATCCTGTCCCAATATCGGCGAATGTTTTGGTCGCGGCACCGCCACATTTATGATTGGCGGCGACCGTTGTACCCGGCGCTGCCACTATTGCGATGTGACGACCGGCAAACCGTTCCCGCTCGACCCGCTGGAGCCTGGCAATGTGGCTGAAGCTGCCGCTCGGCTGAACTTGCGCTATGTTGTTGTGACAGCCGTGGCCCGTGATGATGTCAAGGATGGCGGTGCCCGCCATTTTGCCCGCACCATCCAGGCCATTCGCCAGCGCCTGCCTGCGGCCGAGATCGAAGTCCTTATCCCCGATTTTAAAGGCGATTCTGATGCCCTGCAAGTGGTCCTCCAGGCCGAGCCTGATGTCCTGAACCACAATATCGAAACGGTCCGGCGCCTGTTTGATCTTGTCCGGCCACAGGGCGATTACGACCGCTCGCTGGAGCTGCTGGCCCGCTGCCGGGAATATGCCCCGCATATTCAAGCCAAATCCGGCCTGATGGTGGGCCTGGGCGAGACGCCTGAGGAGGTATGCAGCACCATGAGCGAGCTGCGCCAGGTCGGGGTTGAACTCGTGACGCTTGGTCAATACCTTCAGCCAACCCTTCAGCATCTTGCGGTGGCCGAATATGTGCCACAAGATCAGTACGATGTTTATCGCGCATATGGTCAGACACTGGGTTTTCGGGCTACATTTGCTGGCCCATTTGTGCGCTCTTCGTTTCATGCGGGTGAACTACACGAGCACAGCCAGGACACCCAGGCAGTCCTTGCCACCGATATCGGTGGCTGGATTGCCCTTGAAGCACGCTAACCCGAGGAGGCTCTATGTCCACGGTGGAGGAAACGCGCTTGCTGGCAGAAGGCATGGCGGCTGCGAAAGCTGGCGATCGGGCGCGAGCCCGCGAGCTGCTGACTCAGGTCATTACGATCAATACCCGCAATGAATTAGCCTGGCTGTGGATGAGTGGCATTCTGGAAACGTCCGCCCAGCGGCGTGATTGTCTGGTGCGGGTGCTGATCATCAATCCCAGCAATGAAGTCGCTCAACGAGGGATTGTCGCCCTTGACGCTCAGAACGCCAGCACCGCTCCGGCTGGCCTGGCTCAGGATCAATTGGCTGGGTCGACCTCCGGTCTCGCCGTCACCTGCCCATTTTGTCAGTCCCAGGCCGATGGAACCCAGCTTGACTGCACCGCGTGTGGTGAAAATATTATCCTGAGCTGCCCCTCGTGTGATAAACCAATCAACCTCTGGGAAACTACCCGCTGCCCATGCGGCGAAGGGCTCCGCCACTATATTTTTGTGCCCGAGGGCATTGACCACGAGGGCCTGGGGCAGCGCTACGCGATGGCCGAGCGCTGGGAAGCAGCTGCGCGGCAGTGGGACCGGGCTTTGAAAGAAGGCTCGCACGTTTCGATGTTGCACCGCAAGCTTGCTCAGGCCTATGACAAAATTGGCAGAGGCCAGGAGGCCGAATACCATCGCCAGGTGGCGCATGGCTAGACGTGATGATCAATCCGATCCCGATGTTTGGAGATGAGATATGAGTGCTCTTGATGACGAACTAGCGCAAGGTATTGCCGCCGCCAAGCTGGGCCAGCGCGATGTTGCTCGTCAGCATCTACAAAATGTTTTGCGCACCGACCCGCGTCACGAGACCGCCTGGCTGTGGATGAGCGGTCTGGTTGATACTCCGGCTCAGAAACGCGATTGTCTACAGCGGGTTCTGGCGCTTAATCCGGGCAATGAGATGGCCCGGCGGGGCATGGAGCAGATGGCGCAGAGTGAGGCGGCCTCGTTCCTGTCGGTTTTTGAGCCACGAACGCCGCCGCCAGCACCAGTGGTGATTGCCCCGCCGCCGCTCAGCGAAACGCCTGAGGCCGTGATAATCAGTGAGCCGCTACCGATCGGGATCGCGGACGTGCCCCAGCCGTCACAGCTGCCCGCTGGCGCAGCGCCGAGCGCTGCGCCAGCGCTGGATTTACCGCCACCGTCGAAGATCACCGATGCGCCATGCGTTTTCTGTGGCGCACCAACCGGCATGGACGGTATCTGCGATACCTGTGGGATCGAGCAGATCTTCGACTGTCCTCTGTGTAGCCATCCGCTGGATCTCCGTGAGCGCAAGGTCTGCGAGTGCGGCCAGTCGATGCTGCCGTTCCTCGTGTCCGGTGGAGTCGACCATAATAAATTAGGCGATGAGTATCAGAAACGCGATTATCCCGGCGCGGCGGTGAAACAATGGAAAGCGGCTCTGGCGACCAGCCCAAAGCCTTCCCAGCTCCATCGTAAGATTGCTGAGGTCTACCTGGATCTTGGTATGATCGAACAGTCACGCCAGCATAATGAGCTTTCTAAACAAAAATGATTGATCGTATCTTAATCCAAACAACGCTACAGCAGTGGAATATCCCCTGCAGCCCGACCCAGCTCGATCTGCTGGAGCACTATAGTGCGCTGCTGATCGAATGGAACGCGCAGATGAATCTGGTGGCGAGTTCGACGCTGGCTGAGCTCACCCGGCGGCATCTCCTTGACTCGCTGGCGATCGCCACCGCGCTGCCATCCGCTCCCGCTTCCCTGGCTGATGTCGGCAGTGGCGCTGGGCTGCCGGGGCTGCCACTGGCGATTATCTGGCCAGCCAGCCAGGTTACCCTGATCGAGTCAATCGGTAAAAAATCCCATTTTCTCCGCCACGTTGTGGCCACGCTACCCCTGCCGAACGTCCAGGTTATCACTGACCGCGCTGAAGCCCTTGGCCTCAGCCCACAGCATCGTGAGCGCTACGCCCTTGTTACGGCCCGGGCGGTGGCTAATCTGGCGACCCTGGCAGAGTTCTGTCTGCCCCTGTGTGCCGTTGGTGGCACCTGGCTGGCGCCGAAAGGCCCCGATGTCAGCGCTGAGGTGGACGATGCTGCGCTAGCGATTGATCTGCTCGGTGGTGCCATCGAAGGTGTGTACGATGTCATAATCCCCGACGAGCCAACCCGTGCGCTGATCGTGGTCACTAAACAGCGGGCAACCCCAGCCGATTATCCCCGTGCGGTGGGTTTACCAGCGAAAAATCCACTGTAACTTTTTTTCTGATCCATACGTAGTTGACGGATATAAGGTTCAATGTGCTAGAATGAACCAACACTAAAGCTGGATAGCTATGGAGGAACTCCCTATGTCGTTACTGAGTCGAGTCCGTGATCTGGTAAGCGCTAACTTGAACACCATGTTGGACAAGGCCGAAGACCCGGAGAAAATGGTCAATGAGTACATGCGTCAGCTTCAAGAGCAGCTGTACGAGGCCAAAACTGCAGTTGCATCGGCAATGGCGGATGAAACCAAGCTGCACAACAAGATGGCAACTTTCCAGGCCGAATCCGATCAATGGCAGTCCAAGGCTGAGTCCGCCGTGCGGGCCAATGATGATGAGCTCGCCAAAGCTGCTCTGTCACGCAAGGCCAACGCCCAGAAAATGGCGGACACCTATAAGCAACAGTACGAAATGCAGGATGAGCAGGTCGAGCAGCTTCAGGACGCTCTGGTTCGTCTCGAAGCTCGGATCTCGGAAGCCAAGGCTAAGAAGGAACTGATCATCGCCAAGAAAAATCGCGCCGAAACCCAGGAGGCGATTCAGCGCACGGTGCGTGGCCTCGGCAACATCAATGCGATGGATAAGCTGAGCCAGATGGAGGAGCGCGTCGATGATCGACTGGCTCAGGCCGATGCAATGTCGAAGCTCGAAGGCGACTCCCTCGAGACACGCTTCGCTGACCTTGAGCAAGATACCGCAGTCACTGATGAGCTGGCGGCGCTCAAAGCCAAAATGGGCAAGAGCTAAAGCGATATACCCCTATAGCTTCCTCTCAGTAGGCTGACTTTTCAATATTTTGGCCTCCAATCAACAGCCGAGTACTACACTCGGCTGTTGATCATTAATGTTACTGGTCAGGTTTTTGCTATAGGCACTTAAACGAGTGGTGTTAGTTGGTGTTTTTTAGTTTATACTCACTCGGAGCACCGATATACTTGTTATGATAGGTACCATGAGGTTCAGGCGGTACCTGGCACTGGCTGGTTGGGTACAGTCGAGCTGGACTTACGCCTAGTGATATCGACTTAAGGTGCTGGATTCCTAATGTGTATATTGAAGCTACTCCTCACGCTATGCCGTCTTCCCACCGTTCTCCGCTACGTTGTTACAGCGGTCTTTGCTGGGCAGTCTGCGCGCTGCGTGAGGTCGTTGATGAATGTGTGAAGTGATGGCACAGTTTCCCGAGAGACTTATTTGCCCAACATGTGGGTTTACCGATAATCCAGTTCAAGCCCGCTTTTGTGGTCAGTGCGCCAGCGGTTTGCCAACGGTGTGCGGCGACTGTGGGGCGGTCAATCCGGCCGGGTTTCGTTTTTGCGGGCAGTGTGCCACGCTCCTGGATGCGCACCCCCTGCCGCTGACCACCCGCCGAATTGTCACCGTGTTGTTTGCCGATGTTTGCAACTATACGGCCCTGACCGCCCGCCTTGGCGCTGAGCGGATGTATGCCTTGCTGGACCCGTGTCTCCGCCGCCTGGCCGAGACGGTGCGCCGGTTTGAGGGCACTGTCGATAAATTTACTGGCGATGGGCTGATGGCGGTGTTTGGCATGCCTGTGGCGCTGGAGCAACACGCGATCCAGGCGGCCTATGCGGCCCTGGCTATGTTCGATGAGCTGGCGCTCTTCAATGCCGATATCGCCTCCTCCGACCAGGTGGAGTTTCAGCTGCGGATCGGCCTGGCCAGCGGCGAGGTGGTCGCCGGACGACTTGGCTCGGATCGCTTCAGCGATATGACGGTGATTGGCGATGTCGTCAATCTTGCGGCGCGGCTGCAACAAATTTCCGACCCCAACACCATCTATCTGCATTATCTGACCGCGCAGACCATTAGCTCGCTCTTCGAGGTCACCGCGCCGCAGCCGGTGCTGCTCAAGGGCTATCTTGAGCCAGTCAATGTCTCGGTGCTGATGGGCAAGCGCGAGCAGCCCGGCCTGGTGCGCGGCCTGGCCGGACGGCGGACGCCGCTGGTTGGGCGGGAAAAGGAGCTGCGCCATCTGCTTGACTCGACCTTGCTGCTCAAGGGTGGGATGGGCGGGGTGATCTGGCTGGTCGGTGAGCCAGGCGTTGGCAAATCACGCCTGACCAGCGAGATGCTGAGCGTGCTGCGCAAACGCAACATCAAAATCCTGGAGGGCGAGTGCGCTTCGGCAACCCGCTTTGTGCCCTACAGCGCATTTCTGGGCATGATTCGCGATATGTGTGGCATCCTGCCGGCCGACTCGCGGACGGTGGTGCGGGAAAAAATTAGCGTAATGGCCGCCCGTAGCTCAGTCAGCGCGGTGCTTGATCTTGTCCCGTATCTGGAATACCTGCTCTCGATCGATCTGGTTGATGAAAATCTGCTTGAACGGGTGCATCACCTCGATCCGGCTCAGCTCAAGCGCCAGGTGTTTCTGACCCTGCGCGAAATTATTCTGGTTGACACCCGCCATCAGCCGGTGCTGCTGGTGCTCGATGATTTGCAGTGGATTGATGAAGTTTCAACCGAGTTTATTCTGTATCTGGCTGATGCGCTGGATAGTACGCCATTCCTGCTTTATCTGGTCGCCCGCAGTGAAACGACCCCACTGTTGCAAAAGCTGATCACGGCCGTGCTGGCGAAAGCGGAACAGCGCGGAGTCTACCTTAAGCTGGATCGTCTGGCCGATGCTGATCTGTCGGAGATGGCGCAGTCGCTGCTGCCAAATGCCTCGACGACGATGATCGAACATCTGGCCGCCCAGGCCGAAGGTGTGCCGTTTTATCTTGAGGAGCTGGCCCGCCACGCGCTGGAGGTTGGCATCGATCTTCAGGCCCAGGCCGATGATGATTTGCGCAGCCACTCGGTGCCGCTGTCCCTGCAGGCCCTGATGCGCGCACGCTACGATCGGCTCCCCGACTCGCTGGCCATTACCCTGGGCCGCGCCGCTGTGATCGGGCGACACTTTGGGCATAAGCTGCTGCAGTCGCTTGACTCATCGCCGGAGCTGGATGTTAAGCTTGAGCAGCTGCGCGAGCGCGGCTTTATCTGCCCCTACCGCAACCAAAGCCACGAGTGGACCTTTGTGCATAAGCTCACCCAGGAGACCGTCTATGCCAGTATGCTGGCCGCCCAGCGCAGCGTGATCCATGGCAATGTTGGTCTGGCGCTTGAGCAGCTGGCTGGCGAGCGGATCGACGAGCAGGTCGATACGCTGGCATTCCATTTTGCCCGCTCCAATCAGGTCGCTAAGGCGATTCACTACACGTTGCGCGCTGCTGAGCGGGCCGCCGGTCGCTTTGCCAACGATGAGGCCCTGCGGCTGTACAGCGAGGCTGAAAATCTGCTGGCTGATCTGCCAGATTTTCAGCCTCAGCGCACTACCCTTTATCATGGCCGCGGCGATGTGTTGGCGCTAACCGGGCGCTATGATGAGGCCCGCGCTGCCTACCAGCTGGCGCTGAGTGTGACTCACGCTGCCGGTACGCCAACCGGGCTGCTGGCGAGCACAATTTTGCGTCACCTGGCGATGACCTACGAAAAACAGGGCCAGTATGATCAGGCGATGCACTATCTGGCGCAGGCCCGCACGGCCCTGGCAGATGGCCCACCTCTTGATCATGCGCGGATTGATGCCGATGCCGGTTGGATCGCCTTCCTCCAGGGCGATCTGGAGCAGGCCGAGCGTTTGCTGCAGGCAGCCCTGACCGTGGCCCAGCTTGAACAGCACCCCTCGTTGCAGGCCACCGCCGCCAATCGGCTGGCTGGCATTAGCTGGCAGCATGGGCAGCTGCAGAAGGCCGGGATTCTGGTCGCCCAGAGCCTGCGCATGAGCCTGCGCCTGAACGATCAGCTGGCGGTGGCGAAGGCGCTGAATAATCTCGGCGTGATCGCCTACGATCAGTCGGACTGGGTGGCGGCGGAGGATTATTATACCCAGAGCATGAACACCTATATCAAAAATGGCGATATCAACGGGCAAATTCGTACCGCACTCAACGCCGCCAATGCCATGCTGATGCGTGGTCATCTTGATGGCGCACTGCGCTCATTGCACACCACCTATACCCTGGCGCGGCAGGTTGGTGATAAGCTGCATATGGCACTCTCGCGCACCCATCAGGGCCGTATTTCGTTTTTTGTGGGCGATCTGGAGCGGGCGCGACACTATCTGCTGGAAGCCGAGCTGGTTTTTCGAGCGGTCCAGGGCCTGCATGTGAAGCGCTCGGATGTGGCGGAGCTGCTGGGACGGATTGCGTTTAAGTCTAATAAACATTGCTTGGCCGCGCTGCTGGCGCGCAAGGCCGAGCGTTTTGCTCAAGGTAACGATATGCTGGCGGTGTTTCGCGCTCGGCGGCTCCACACGCTGATCACATCCGCAGGTGGGGATTTTGCCACCGCCGATAGGCTGCTGGCTGAGCTGAATAATGGCATGCAGATTGATGATATGTACGAAAAGGCGGTGCTGAAGCTGGTTGAGGCGCAGCATGCCCGCTATCAAGATAAAGAGGCTGAGGCCCGCGGCTGCCAAAAGGAGGCCGAAAAACTGTTTCGTCAGGTTACTGTGCCACGGGTGTTGCAGAAAATGGTCTGAGCCGCAGTCGATGGCGCTTGAGCTCGCGCATGCCAGATGTAAAAACGGTCTACCTTGGGTAAGGTAGACCGTTCGCTTAATCCGCTGCCTAGCGCGCGATTAGTGGGATGAACAGACAGGTCTCACAGATGATATCGTCGGCCTGTGAGTTGTACGAGCCAGCCCAGGAGTTGTACGAGCCAGCCCAGCCTTCTGGGGCATCGACATAGCTAAATGTCTTGGTCGCTTCATCGAAGGTGGTCGTCCCTATGTAGTGGGTGCCGTTTTCGTGATCGCGATCGAGGGTTAAATCCAGGCCAAGGTTGGCAGATTCTGTCGTCGCGCTGTTGAGCACTGCATCGACCGGGTTGATTTTGCCCGCGCCCTGCTGCCAGACGCTGTAGGC
>JACCRK010000337.1 GCA_013813565.1 Herpetosiphonaceae bacterium | reverse complement strand
ATCTTCACGGGCGCGAGTATGGCATTGCCCAGCTGGGTGGGATGACCTTCCGCGACGACCCCACCACCATCGTACTCCACGATTTCCGACTGCACCTCGGTGAACGGTTTTGGTACGAATATAACTTCCACGCCAACTGGATCCATGATCTCCGACTGGAAGCGATTCTGCCACTGGAAGCAGCACCCGTGCCCCGCTGTGTCGCGGGGGCACGGGCGGCTCCGCCCGAGGACTGCGGTGGCCCCTGGGCGTTTTTAGCACTCCGCCAAGCCCACCTTCCTGGTGCTATCCTTCAGCGCTTCGCAACGCTCTACACTGGCTCAGCTGAGGATCGGGAGCAGCTTCGTGCTGAATGGCCCGCGTTGCGGTATTGGCTCGGTGTTGATCGATTTGACCGCCGTCGCGTAAATCGCCGTTTACACCAGTATGCGATTGGCGATGATAGATGGGAATGGCCTGACGAATGAAAAGGAGGAGACCATGAAACTGCGTCTGTCGATGATGGTTGAGGACAACGAGGGACGAACGATCAGTTCGTGCGAACTGGTCTGTCTTGAGCGCGAGGTGCTGAGCGCTGCCACCCTCGGCCTGACCCTCGCAGGGGTTGCATGTCCATTCGGCGAAAAACGGAAGTAGGATTAAAAAAACTTAATAAACTGCCTATTGTCAGGTGTTTAAGTTGACTGAATCGCTATTATCGGAACCAGAATGCCATAATCAGTCAACCTGAGTGGCTAAAACACGGCATTTTTGGCGCTAACCGTTGACAGTTACGCTCACAAAAGTGTCAATACTTTGCGATTATGCCGTTTCTGAGGCCAATTATTGACACTTTTGCGGCTTAATTGCCCAAATCTTAAGAAAATTTTACCCTGCTTCCGTTTTTCGCCGAATGGACATGGAACCCCAGATATGCAGCGGCGCAGCTGAAGCGCGACTCCCTGGCAATCTGGCCTTTCGTACATTCGCCACCAGTCTCAATGTTGGTGGAATCCCGATGAGCGGGGATCAGGAGTCCTGGCAATCAACTGCTGAAACGCGATCGGCATGGGGGTGGTTGAAGCGCATGGGTTTCCCGCCCTGAAGGATAAACAACAATGAAATCGCGTTCATCCCTCATATAGGGCAGACCACAGACTGGTGGGGGCTAGGAGTGGGCGAGCGCGTAGGCGATTCCGCCTTCCAACGAGCCGCGCGTCGTGATCGCGTTGAAGTTAATCTCCTGCTGCACAATCGTCTGGGCGACCTCCGGGCGCACACCGACGACCACCGTTTCGGTGCCGAGCAGGCGCGCCGCCTGAACGACCTGGATCAGTCCCTGGGCGACCTGGGTATCGACCACCGGCACGCCGGTGATGTCCAGGATGAGATACTTGATCGAACGCCCCTCCAGACTCTGGAGCGCCTGGTGCTGGATCTGGTGCAGGCGATCGCTGTCCAGCGCCCCGACGAGCGGCATCACCAGGGTTGATTTGCTCAGCGGCAGCACCGGCACGCTCATCTCGCGCAGCAGCGAGTCTTTTTGCTTGATCGTGTCCAACTGGCTGGTGATCAGCTCGCGGGCCTGCTCGGTTTCGGCTTGGGCAGCCACCGCCCGGTCATACTCGACCTGGAGATCCTTGGTCTGGCGCTGGATGGTGATGGCCAGTTCGTTGAAGGCACTGGCCATCGCGCCAACCTCATCCTGGCGGACCACCGCCACACGGGTGGTGAGCTGGCCGCGGGTGAAAGCCTGCACGCCGGCCAGCAGGCTTTTCAGGGGCTTGCCCAGCGTAGTCGTGGCAAAATACTGCATGATTAGGATGACCACGATCATGCCCAACCCCATTGCCAGCAGCACCAGGATCATCTGCTGGTTGCGCGTGCTCAGCTCCTGCTGCAGGCCGCCAACATCGGCGGGGTTAATACTGAGCGCCAGATTCTGCGAAGCATCGTCGATCTCATCGCCGAGCGTATCCGCGATCTCCCAGGTAGCGTCCTGGCGCGCCTGGTTCGCAGGGTTTGGCGCGGCACGGTTGGCATCGGCGGCGGCGAACAGATCGTAGGACGCCTGGATGTAGCGGGCGTGCAGACCCTTAATAGCGTCGACGCGTTCCTGCTCAGTCTTGTCAATAATCTCACTGTCGATTAACGCTTCGATATCGGCCAGCACTGCGGTGAACTTGAGCGAGTGTTCGGTGTACTCCTCGCGGTGTTCCAGATGTCCAAGGGTGTAGGCATTGGTATCATGGGCGTTGTACTGGGTATACAGGCTGAGTTCGCGGGCGTACCCGGCCCCTTCTTTCTGCCTAGCCAGCTTCGTAATCTGAGCGTTGAGCGATGCTCGTTCGAGCACGGCGAAGCCCAGCAGTCCGGCGACAAGCAGCACCGTAATCAGATTGCTGATCAACAAGCGTGTGCGCAATTGAGTTGCCATACATCACCTCTATATAAACTGCTGTTGATGCTTAGGAAGTCGTACCTATGCTTTGGTGGCAATCGAGCGGCGATTATCGGAACCAGCATACCATAATCAGTTGATCGGAATATGTCAAGCCATTCTCATAAAGGTGCAAGGCATGGGCAACGTCGCATACTCGGTTAAGGTGGGACGCAAAAATCGTGCTGAACATCCATGTGTACGCTCGGACATGAAGTCTATCGTGCGCTCTGTGCAACACATTTCGCCATTCAACGGACGTTGCCCATGCCCTGACGCCCAGGCCATGCCTGGATGTGCAGCGTCCGCCGACGTGCGGGGGCATTACACCGCGTAGGTCGGATCGAACCGATGCTGTTTGATGGCGACTGCCCAGGCGATATGCAATAATTTGCGGGCGGCAGCACAGCGGGCGACTTTCATGGGGGTTCCATGTCCATTCGGCGAAAAACGGAAACAGAGTAAAATTTTCTTAAGATTTGGACAATTAAGCCTCAAACGTGTCAATACTTTGCGAGTATACCGTTTCTGACGCCAAGTATTGACACGTTTGTGAGCGTGACTGTCAATGGTTAGCACCAAAAACGCCGTGTTTTAGCCGCTCAGGTTGACTGATTATGGCATTCTGGTTCCGATAATAGTGCTTCGGTCAACTTAAATGGCTTACAAACGCTCATTTATTAATATTTTTAATCCTGGGGCCGTTTTTCGCCGAATCGGGATCATACCCCACGCACGGTGCTATAATCAGGCGAGAAATGCGTACCACTGTGCCAGTACCCATGGTCGCTGGCGTATCCCGAGGCACCCTGGATTGAACCCCATTGTTGATCGTCCCAAGGAATCTCTATGCGCATCCTTTTCCACGGAACCTGGCTGTCCAAAGAACAATCGTTTTTCGTCTGGGCGGAAACAACGATTGTTCGACCCCAAAAAGGCCGTCGGGCAGCGGTGCCGCGGCATCCATTTCACGAGTCATCTGCCACCCTTTGCGACGCACTCGAACGGATCGCCCGGCAACCCACCGCCATCCAGGCGCATACCGCAACGGTGTGGCTGCCATCGACCACGGATGCGCCCATTCCCTCCCCCGAGCTCGTTGCCATGGGCGCCGTACCGCCGCCTGATCCCGCGTCCACGCTGGCACCCTGGCGCGTTTCTGGGGTCGTGATGGCGGTATCCACGGCACAGTCGGTGCTGCTGG
>JACCRK010000333.1 GCA_013813565.1 Herpetosiphonaceae bacterium | reverse complement strand
GGCAGCGTGGCCGGGATGCCATCGAGCAGGCTTTTACGGTCGGTCTGGCCCTTCTCTGACCGCTCGGTCGCCTTGATCGCCTGCCAGTTGCGCAGGACCTCGGCGGAGTCGCTGACCGCCACGTCGCCGAAGATGTGCGGGTGGCGCCGAATGAGCTTGCTGGTGATGGCCGTCGCCACATCGCCGAGGTCAAATCGACCGGCCTGACGAGCCAGCTCGGCGTGGAAGACCACCTGCAGCAGCACATCGCCCAGCTCATCGCGCACCTCCGGCCAGTCCTCGGCATCGAGCGCCTCCAAGGTTTCGTGGGTCTCCTCAAGCAAAAAGGCCCGCAGGGTCGCGTGAGTCTGCTCACGGTCCCACGGGCAGCCGAAGGGGCCGGCCAGGCGCTCCATCACCCACTGCAGCGTCTCCAGCCCTCGGATATCGGCCTGGATTGGCAGCGCTGGCAGATACAGCCAGACCTGATCCGCCAGCTCGGCGCGCTGGGCCAGGTCGTCCAGCGTCGTCACATGAACCGCCTGATCGGGCTGGCCGGCCCGACTGATCACGCTGAGCGGGTGATCGTGCGGGTAGCGGGCGCGCAAGGTCGCGACGACAGCGGCGTGGTTCGACCCATCCAGGCCAAAGAGCAGCGCCGGGCCGGTCGGCAGCAGCGGAAATGGCGACAGCGGCACGGGATATGTCCCAACGCCATGCAGCTCGCTCCAGGCCCGGTCGGCGCCGCTGGCTGCTGGGGCGGGCGGCGGCACCAGCGTGGCGGCGGGCAGCAGCTGCAGGCCAGCGCCGGCAGGATCGAGATCAAGCATCCGGCAGACCGGCTCAATCAGGGACAACATAAGGCGTTACCTCTTTAATCAAAGACAGGACACAGCACGCCTGGAAGGCGAGGTGTGCCCTGTTCACGCGGTGCGATGAGATTATTGCTGGATGGCCGGCAATGGCAGATCTTCGACGAGGATATAAGGCAAGAAATCACCGCTGGTGGTATATTCAGCCACTTTCTGATCGATATAGGTCTGACCAGCGGGCGTTTGCAACACCTCCTGCCATTCAGAGAACCCCGTCAAGCGATCGGCGATCTTAAAAATAAACCAGCCGCCGCCAAATTCAAAGGGGTCACTGATCTGGTTAACTTCTAATGCTCCCAGCAGCGGCTGTAGCTCCGGCGGCGTTTGGTCAAGCGTGATATACCCTAGCTCGCCGCCTCTGGACGCGCTTTCCTGCTGAGCGGAGTACGTTCGGGCCAGAGCTTCAAAGCTAGCGCCGCTGCGTAGCTGAGCGACAAGGTCATCGGCCTGGCTTTTGACCTCGGCTTTGGCCTGATCAGTCTCATCTGGGATCGGCAGAATAATCAGATAGAGGTGGAGTTTGGGCGGTACACCCTCAGCCTGGATTGTGCGGACATATTTGTCGAGGGTTGTCTGGCGAATACTATTTGTGCGTAAATCGGTGAACGAGGGGAAGCTACTACTCTTGGCCAGGGTTTGATAATCCGCAAAGGCAATCCCTTTGCCGACCGGCTGGATAGCCTGGTTAATTGATTGATCAACTTCGGCAGCAGTCTCGGCATCGACCCCAACGCCAGCCCGACGGGCCTCATTCAGGAAAATCTCTTCACGAATCAGTTGCAGGTAGGCAGCCTGCCGCACCTGATCTGGCGTAGCTCCGGACTGGGCGATAGCCTCCATATCGCGCTGAACAAGCACATCAGCGTACTGCGTATACTGGGCCACCGTGAGATTGGTCTGGCCCACGCGGGCCATGACTGGGGACTGCATAGTCGCTACATCTTCACCGCACCCGGCGAGCAGGCCGAAGAGCAGGGCAGATAGGAGAAGCGTCGGTAAACGTCGTCGCATGATCAATGTTTCCTCCGAATGATAGTCATTTCAAAGTACAATTGATACACTACTGCGGGTATGTTGTCAAACGCAGCAAAAAGCCCCAGCGCAACGCGCTGGGGCTTTTTGCTTTCAGGTTAGGTTAGCGAACCCGACCGCGGGTGGCCAGGTTATAGATGCCTAGCAGCACGACAGCGCCGACGAGTGCGGTTAGAATGCTGCCGATATCAAAGAAGTCAGCTGGAACGTCGCGGCGGAACAGGAATCCACCAATCATTGCGCCAACAATACCGACGACGATATTGAGCAGCGCGCCCTGTTGGCCATCGGTCTTCATAATCAAGCTAGCCAGCCAGCCAATCAGGGCCCCGAAGAGCAGCCATAGAATAATACCCACAGTAAACCTCCTTATAGGTTACACACATCGCAGTTATTTTTCTGCGCTGGTGTCCTATAAAGCAAACGGTGTGCCACGGATAGTTGGGGAGGTCGGGGGGAAATCGCCACGGACAGCAAGAACATACCCGCCATCAGCAATTAAGCTTGATGGCGGGTATGGGTTTATCAACGAACCAACCGCTGGTGAGCCGTTCGAAGCCAGCGCCAGGCTAATCTCTAATCCCTAATCCCTGATCCCCAGGCCTAGGCGCTGGCGAGATCGGGCTGGCCGGGGACCGGGAAGGCGGCGCAGAGATCGCGGACCTCGGCGGCGACTTTGGACTGGAGCGTCTCGTTGGTCACATCGCGCAGAATCTGGCCGACCCAGCGGGCGATATGCTGCATCTCGGCGGGGCCAAAGCCCCGTGAGGTGACGGCGGGCGTGCCAAAGCGCAGGCCGCTGGCGACCATCGGCGGGCGGGGGTCGAACGGGATAGCATTTTTGTTCACGGTGATCCCGGCGCGATCCAGGGCGGCCTCGGCGGCCTTGCCGGTGACATCAACCGGGGTCATATCAACCAGCATCAGGTGGTTGTCGGTGCCGCCGCTAACGATGCGCAGCCCCTCGGCGGCCAGCGCCTCGGCCAGCACCCTGGCATTCTCAATCACCCGGCTCTGGTAGGCGCGGAAATCCGGCTGGAGGGCCTCGCCAAAGGCCACCGCCTTGGCGGCGATCACGTGCATCAGCGGGCCGCCCTGAATGCCAGGAAACACCGTGCGGTCGATCGCCTTGGCATCGGCGGCCGCGCACATCACCATGCCGCCACGGGGGCCGCGCAGGGTTTTGTGGGTGGTCGTGGTGACATAGTGGGCCAGGCCGATTGGCGAGGGATGCAGGCCGGCGGCCACCAGGCCGGCGATATGGGCGATATCCGCCATCAGGATAGCCCCGACGCTATCGGCGATGGTGCGGAAGTGCTCGAAGTTCAACGTGCGCGGATAGGCGCTGGCGCCACAGATAATCATCTTGGGCTTGGTTTTGAGGGCGATATCCGCGACTTCCTCATAGTCGATCTGCTCAGTTTCCTGATTGACCCCATAGGCGTGGATCTCGTAGCTCTTGCCCGAAAAATTCAGCGGATGGCCGTGGGTGAGATGGCCGCCGTGGGCCAGGCTCATGCCCAGCACCCGATCGCCGTGCTCCAGGGCGGCCAGCTGCACGGCCATATTGGCCTGGGCGCCGGAGTGGGGCTGAACATTGACGTGCTCGGCCCCAAACAGCTGCTTGGCGCGCTTGATCGCCAGGTTCTCGGCGACATCAACGTACTCGCAGCCGCCGTAGTAGCGCTTGCCAGGATAGCCCTCGGCGTACTTATTGGTCAGGACCGAACCCTGGGCGGCCAGAACCGCCGCGCTGACATAGTTCTCCGAGGCGATCAGTTCGATTCCATGGCGCTGGCGTTCAGCTTCGGCATCAACCGCCTGCGCCAGCTCGGGATCCTGGTGCCGTAGTATATCCAACAATGGCATAATGACTCCTTTATAGACTGCTAAATGGCAAAAGCGGTCACTCCGCCCCCATGGCCGGACTGCGCGTAGGATATCACAACTGGGGCCGGGCTAGGGTGTCGACTCCGGCGTAGGGGTGGCCGCGCCGCTCAGGTCAGCGATTGCTTTGCGCAGATCCTGCATCTCAAACGGCTTGGGCAGGACCAGATCGACGCCACGGCCCTGCGCATTCATGGTGTCGTACTGAAAACCCCAGCCGGTCATCAGCACGGTCGCGATCTCGGGGTAGAGCTCACGGGCCTGGGCCAGCAGATCCCAGCCATTCATGCCCGGCATGCCGAGGTCGGAGATAATAATGTGGAAGGTTTGTTTGCGGAGCAGATCAAGCGCCTCTTCGGCCGAGGTTGCCACGCTGACGGTATGTTTATCGTGGGTCAGGACGCGGGCCACCACCTGGCGCACCGACAGCTCATCATCGACAACCAGAATCGACTGTGACTGCGGGCGGGTGACAACCACCGGGCGCTGCTCAACCAGCGCCGCCTGGTGGCGCGGCATAATCGCGATAAAGCGGGCGCCGCAGGGCTTGACCTCATCGACGTGGAGCGTGCCACCGTGGCGCTGCATCACGCTCAACGCCACCGCCAGGCCCATGCCGGTGCCCTCGCCGATGCCC
>JACCRK010000292.1 GCA_013813565.1 Herpetosiphonaceae bacterium | reverse complement strand
GGAAACTGGCAAGACCTATCTGACCTTTGAGGCCGCCTAACGACGACGGATTTCAAGGAATCCATGACAATTTACAGAATAGGTGTTGCATTATCGAGATAGTCATAACATACTTACCACGTTGTGGTACTTCGACTACCATTTGATTGTTCATATCACCTCTCATGGATCAATACGTTTAAGATTTTCATAGATATACTCTTTGGATTTCAAAAATCCAGTTGAACACCTTGCTGATCTAGCAACCACATACAAGCCCATTAGTCGACAATCTACGTTTGCCACTCTGGGTAGTTTATGAACTGCCCAGAGTAGCATCATAGGGAAGCGAGCTCAGCTCGGGTCGTCGAGCAGCGTCAGCATGCGGCGGGCGATCGTGTCCCAGCGACACTCCTCCAGCACGAACTGCTTGCCGGCGACACCCATGGCCTGGCGCAGGGCGGCGTCGTCGAGCAGGCGGGTCAGGGCGACCGACCACTCGGCGTAGCCGGCGCAGGGGATGCCGCCGCCGCTGCGGATTGAGAAGTCGGTGGTGACCGGACAGTCGGCGTTGACCAGCGCCGGGGTGCCCTGGAGCCAGCTCTCCATCAGCACAATCGAGAAGCTCTCGATCGTCGAGAGCTGACAGAACACCGTGGCGGCGGCGTAGGCGTCGTGCTTCTCCTGCGGGCTGATAAAGCCCAGATCAACCACCCAGTCGCTGAGCGCCTTGGGCACCGGGAAGTTGCCGGGGCCGACGCGGACAAACGTCAGCGGGCGCCCGGTCTCGGCCTTCCACTCGCGGAAGAAGCTGACCAGCTGCGGCACATTCTTGCCAAAGTCATAGCGCCCGACGTACAGCAGAATCGGCCCGGTGATACCGGTCTTCTCGCGAAACCGCCGCGCATCGCCGACCCAGTTCAGCTCAATCCCCTCGCCGGCAACCACCGCCTTGTCGGGATCGAGATCGTACAGCCGCAGGCCCAGCTCGCGCTCGGGGTGGCTGTTGAACAGGATCAGCTCGGCCCGGCGCAGCATGGCCCGATAGGTCGAGTAGTAGGCGTACGGCTCGTCGTGCAGACACGGAATGTGGTAGGCGCGGCCCTGGGCCAGAAAGCTGCCCCAGTACGACATGCCCATGGGATAGGGCATAAAGATACAGCGCCGATCGGGGTGATCGACGATGTGCTGATAGATGCCGGTGCTGTTGGGCAGGCTGCCAAGCAGGTTGATCTCGTGGGCCGGGTGGTCGGGCAGCGGCAGCTTGAGCTTGGCGGCCAGCTTGCGCACAATCGGCGGCATACCCAGCGCTGGCGGGTTCATCGCCCAGCGGCGCACCCGCAGGCCCTTCCACTCGTTGAGGCCGGGCGGGTAGTGGTAGCCCGTCCGCGAGGAGTACGAGTCGCGCGAGGTCGTGGTCCAGACCTCGATATCGGCGCCGAGGTCGCGCAGGGTGGTGGCCAGCGTCCGCGCATGATCCTCCGCGCCGCCACGGGTATCCGGGCCAAACCACGGGGTGACCAGGGCAATCGGCGTCACGATGCACTGTCCCTGGCAGGCCCAGCTTCAAGCTGCACCACCCGCGCCCGCAAGCGAGCAATCTCGGCATGCTGTTCTTCGATCGTCGTGACCAGGCCGTGGAGCGTGCGCACGATCGCATCATTGGCGTTGTTCTGCTGCTCAGCGATCGGGTTGATATACCAGCGCAGATAGCGCCGCACAAGCTTATTCACCGCCGCCATTATTTTCTGCGGCAAGGTCTGGCCCTGGAGGGGCCAATGGACACTTACCACGCGAGTTGCTTCAACCTCAGCCAGCAGGCGCCGCAGATCAACATCGCTCATGGCCGGCTCAAGCGGCACGTCGGGCGGCAAGGTAGCGCGGCGCTGCTTCACCCCATCGCGAATCTCGGCCAGCACCGCTGCCACATCAATCGGGGCGTTCGTTTCGGTCATTGCAATACCTCAGGAGAATAGAGGGCGGTGCTTCCTTGGCCGCCGCTAGCAGTATACGAGTATGGTAGGGGTTCGTCAAAATTAGGCAAGCCCCGCCACAATTCCGCCCCACAGCTGGTTCTAATCCCAGCAACCCCCAGCTGCCGCTGGTGCTAAAATAGCCGCACATTCTTTCGCCCCCTACAGCAGATGGGCGGTATTCAAAGGAGCAGTATGGAGCTTGGGAAAGCTATTATTATTGGCGGCGGTATCGGTGGGCTGGCGGCGGCGATTGGGCTGCGCCGGCGCGGATTTGCGGTCGAGGTGTTCGAGCGCGCCGCCGAGCTGCGCGAGGTCGGCGCCGGAATCTCGATCTGGCGCAATGGCATTAGCGCGCTGAAGCAGCTGGGCCTGGAGACACTCGTCCAGCGGCTGAGCATGCCGGCGCTGGATGGCGGGCTGCGCTCGTGGAATGGCACCGCCTGGACGGGAAGATCAACCGAGGCGCTGCCGACGAGTGTCAGCTATCTCATGGTGCTGATGCACCGCGCCGAGCTGCACGCGGCGCTGCTCGCGGCCTGTGGCGCCGATCACGTGCACCTCGGCGCTGTCTGCACCGGCTTCAGGCAGGATCCCAGCGGCGTCACCGCGCTGTTCGCCGACGGCGCCGAGGCGCGGGGCGATCTGCTGATCGGCGCCGATGGGCTCCACTCGGCCATCCGCCGCCAGCTCCACGGCGAGCAGCCGCCGACCTACGCCGGGTACACCGCCTGGCGATCGGTGGTCGGCTTCGATCACCAGCGGCTCGCGCTGGGTGAGTCGTGGGGCAGCGGCGCCCGCTTTGGCCAGATTCCGCTCAGCGAAGGGCGGGTGTACTGGTTTGCCACCGCCAACGCCCCGGCCGGCCAGCGCAGCCCAGGCGCCGAGCGTGAGGCGCTGCTGCGGATCTTCGGCAGCTGGCATCGCCCGATTCGCGAGCTGATCGAGGCCAGCGCTGAGGCCGGCATCCTGCGCAACGATATCTACGACCGCCCGCCGCTCCGCTCGTGGGGTGAGGGTCGGGTGACTCTGCTCGGCGATGCGGCCCACCCGATGACGCCAAATCTCGGCCAGGGCGCCTGCCAGGCCCTCGAAGATGCGGTGGTGCTCCAGAAGTCGCTCAGCGCCGATCGGGCGATTCCGGCGGCGCTCCAGGCCTACGAGCGCCAGCGCATCCCCCGAACAACCGCGATCGCCAGGCAGTCGCGGCGGATCGGCCAGATTGGCCAGTGGCACAACCCGCTGGCACTGCGGCTGCGCGAGCTGCTTTTCCGCAACCTCCCGCCCCAGCTGCAGGCCCGCCAGCTCAACCGCATCTTGAACCATAGGTTCTAGCCTGATTTTCGCTCAGGTGGTTGGCGGCTGATCGTCAATAATCAACCCGGCTAGCGAATGATCATCCCACCGCTGCCACATTAGATACGCTGTACGGCGGGTCTCCGTACCCGCCGCCAACTCAGGACAAAAGTACTGTGACGTTTGTTCAGCCGGCACGGTGTATTAAGCATCCGATTGATCATTACTCTCACGTAGGAGGCCTATTATGGTTCGTGTTCGCCGCTCATGGATGGCGCTGCTGTTGGTTTTCGCTTGTCTGATTCTGGTCGCCGGCGCCGGCACCGCCCAGGCCCAGGGCAAAGGAAAGGGTCCCAAGAAAAACCCCAAAATCACCTGGTCCACAGCGCGGGTTACCCAGACCGTCAACCCCGGCCAGACCGCGACCGTTTCGGCCAGCTTTAGCAGCTCGGCCGATCTACAAAATATCACCCTGTCCATCCCCGGCGACCTTGGCACCATCGTCAGCGTGGCCCCGGCCAGCATCGCCAGCCTGAAAGCTGGCGAGGTCGCCACCGTCACCCTCACCGTCACAATGCCGTCCAGCGGCGCCCACAGCCAGGGCGGGGTCCTGAAGATCACCCAGGGTAAAAAGAGTCTGCCGGGATCGCTCAAAATCAAAATCAGCGTGCCCGGCGCCGACCCCGACAAGTAGCTTCGGCCAGCGGCTCGCGGCCAAATTGGTCAGGCAACGTGCTCCTGCTAAGCACAATAGAACGGTTGACGAATTGATCTGCCGCTTCTATAATGCGCGTCACACCTTGAACTTCTCCACTCGGGGGGCCAGCCGCCCCCCGTGTTTGATCTCACACGGGAGCCGCATATGCTTGAACCTTTTCATCGCAGCGACGATGGAGCTTTTGTGTTGTACGAAGGCGATACCCTTGAACTGCTCCCTCAGCTTCCCGCCCAGTCGGTCGATCTGATCTTTGCCGACCCGCCCTACTATCTGTCCAACGGCGGCACCACCTGCCAGGCCGGCCAGCGGGTGGCGGTCCATAAAGGCGACTGGGATCGCTCAACCGGCATTCAGAGCGATCACGCGTTTCACCTGCGCTGGCTGCGCGAGTGCCAGCGGCTGCTCAAGCCCTCAGGTTCAATCTGGGTCTCCGGCACCCACCACGCTATTTTTTCGATCGGCTATGCGATGCAGGAGCTGGGCTACCACATGCTCAACACGGTCACCTGGACCAAGACCAACGCCCCGCCGCATCTGGCCGGGCGCATGTTCGCCCACTCGACCGAGACGCTGATCTGGGCGGCGCCGGCCCGTGGCTCCAAGCTGCTGCACACCTTCCACTACCACGATATGAAGGACGCCAACGGCGGCAAGCAGATGCGCGACGTCTGGCAGAATGTCTGGGGCGAGGACGAGCTGAACGTCGATGGCAACGGGGTGCTGTGGGCTATTCCGACCGCGCCCAAGCGCGAAAAGCTCCAGGGCAAGCATCCAACCCAGAAGCCGCTGCGGCTGCTGGAGCGAATTATTCTGGCCTGCACCAACCCCGATGATGTGGTCCTCGATCCGTTCAGTGGCTCTTCGACCACTGGCGTTGCCGCGATCAAGCACGGCTGCAAATACCTCGGGATCGAGTGGGATCAGCAGTATCTGGAGTTGGGCCAGCGTCGGGTTGAGGCGCTATGCGTGGAGCCGTTCGCCGTCAGCCGGATATAAGATGAGCGCCAGCCGTGCTCATCGGCAAGGTACGGTATACTGCGAACAATGATTGTTCGCAGTATTTTTTTTGAGGTGATCATGCGTCGTTGTCTTCGTCTGGCCGCCGTGCTGCTCATGCTGATCGCGGCCGGCTCCAGGCCATTCTCCGCCCAGTCGGCTGATCCCGCCAGTCGCTATTTTGCCCAGACCGGCCACACGGTCCAGGGCGATTTTCTGGCCTTCTGGGAGCAGCACGGCGGCCTGAGCATCTTTGGCTATCCGGTCTCGGCGGAGCTGTGGGAGGATGGGCGGATTGTCCAATACTTTGAGCGCAATCGCCTCGCGCTGCATCCCGAAAACCCCGCCGAGTCCCGCGTGCAGCTGGGAATGCTCGGCATCGAGCGGCTCCAGGCCAGCGGGCGCAGCTGGCGCACACTCCAGCAGGGTCGGCCAGGTGCCGATCCTGACTGCCGCTTCTTCAGCCAGACCAGCCACGCGCTGTGCGGCGAGTTCCGCCAGTTCTGGGAGCGCAATGGCGGCGCCGTCATCTTCGGCGACCCCATCAGCGAGCCAGCCCCGGAGGTCAGCGAGACCGATGGCCGCACCTACACCGTCCAGTATTTTGAGAACGTGCGCTTCGAGCTGCACCCCGAGAACACCGCCCCTCACACCGTCCTGCTGGGATTGCTGGGAAGCTGGCGCGCAAGCTGGCTGCTTGGCCCCAGCCGCACTGCCAGCGCATTCCAGGCGCAGATCACCGGCCCGGCCCAGGCGCTGGCCCCGCTCGACCAAGGGATCCTGCAGATCAATGCCGGTGACTATCGCGGCCCCGCCGAGCTACGGCTGTTCGATAGCGCCGGCCGGCTGGAGCACACTGCCAGCGTCGAGCTGGCCGGCGCGCTGGTCGAGGTTCCCTGGCAGGCTGGCGGCGCGCTGGGTGCCCACCCGGCGGTGCTGCTGATCGATGGTGCCGTCGCGGGCATCGCCGGCAGCGCCTACCAGCTTGATGCTGAGACCCAGATTGCGACCGGCCTGCCGCGCTACGACAGCCTGCCCGGCCGCATCCGCGAGTTTCTCAGCAACGATGTGTCCGAGTACGAGTACCAGGGCTACAC
>JACCRK010000264.1 GCA_013813565.1 Herpetosiphonaceae bacterium | reverse complement strand
GGCGGCGGCGGTGGCTGGAGCCGGCACGGGAGGCTGCCAGGGGGTGTCAAGCTGCTGGTAGGAGCTGGCCGGCGGGTTGCGGCGCACGATCCGGCGGCCAGCAAACAGCGCCGAACAAACCACGATCAGGATCACGCTGGTCAGGCGGGCGGTTGAGAGGCCCTCGTTGACACAGGTGGCGCCACCAATGCCCCCGGTACACAGCTTATCCACCCGCAGATCCTCGATCCAGAAGCGCCCAATCGAGTACAGCACGCCGTACATCAGGAACGAGTCGCCCCGGCGGAGATGGCGGCCCCAGCGCCGCTCAGCCAGCACAATAATTCCCAGCACGCCCAGGTTCCACAGCGACTCGTAGAGAAACGTCGGGTGAAAGCGGGTCGCCGCATCGTAATCCCTGGTCGCGCCGATGCGCTTTTCCATAGGAATATTCAGGTTCCAGGGCAGGCCATTGCGGACCGGGCCGCCGTAGGCCTCCTGGTTGAAGAAATTGCCCCAGCGCCCGACCGCCTGCCCCACGCTGAGACACGGCGCCAGAATATCCAGCCAGTCAAGCATGTTCATCTTGTAGCGATAGGCGTAGATGATCACCGTCAGGGCTGCGCCAACAATCGCCCCGTGGATAGCCAGCCCGCCCTGGGTGGTGTTGACGATCTTCCACAGCATTCTGCCAAATGACGGGTCGGTGAATGACGGCCACGATGAGGCCACATACCAGAGCCGCGCCCCGACCACGCCGAGCACCAGGCCCAGAACCAGCCCGTCCCAGACCAGCGTCGGATTGTAGCCTCGTCGCTGCGCCCGATATGAGCCGAGCCAGCCGCCCAGCATCGCGCCCGCCAAAATGCTGATTGCGTACATTCGAATAACGATTGGGCCCAGTGCGATCAAATTCGGGCCAAAGGGTGGTTCCATTTAAAAAAACTCCTACAAAAAAACAAAACCCGGCAGCGCCGCAAACCCGGCAGCGCCGCAAACCCCTGTACGGCGGGTCTCCGTACCCGCCCCAGCGATTCGCGCTACTGTCCCAGCCAGCCCTGCCACTCGGCCTCAAGCTGGCTGAACGGGCGGCTGTAGATTGTCGCGTACTGGGCGGCACCGGGCTGCTGGCCGCCACCGGTCAGATACAGCGCATCAAAGCGCTCGCGTCCGTAGGTGGCCAGCAGATAGTCGACAAACGCAGCCCACTCATAGTACAACACATTCATGCCGCCGGCGCCGACGCTGGCGTAGTGGGTGCCGAGCGGAAGCGCGGCGCCGGTGTCGCGGTACTGGCGGGCGAAGGTGGCAAAATCCGGGTTGCCGCCGAGCCAGTACTTGCCAGCGCCCCAGGTGGCAAAGCCCTCCGACAGCACCAGGTCGGCGCTGAGATGGGGCGGGCCGTAGCGATCCTGCTCCAGCTGGTGGACAAACTCGTGGGCAGCAATATTGACCACCCGCTGGCGGGGCACCCCGGCGCAGCTGTAGATATAGATTACCCGCACATCCGAGTAGGTCAGGCCGTGAAAGCCGCAGCCGGCATCCTGGCTGATGATCAGCTTGATCCGATCGGCCAGCCGAATGCCGGTGCGCTCCTGGACATAGTCGAGCGCGGCCTGTAGCTCGGCCCCGAGCGGCCCCAGATCATCGCGGTAAAGCTCGGCCTCAAGCACAAGATCGATCTGGGCCGTTGAGCGATCGGCATTGGCGCGCTGGATCGCCTGAAACTCCGCTGGCGGCAGGGGTGTCACCGCGTTGACTGGCACGCTGGCCTCGGCATAGTCAAAATAGGCGCCGAGCGGGGCATATTGGGTCTGTGGTTCGCCAGCCTTGCTCAGAAACAGGAAGAGCAGGCCGACAATCAGTAAAACTGGCCCGACTGTGCCCCAACGCATCCGTGAACTATCCACCGCTATCTCCAGTCCAGGGTCATTCTCTGGGGTGCATTGTAGCATCGTTCGCCGATGCCGAAGCACCAGCGCGTACCTTGATCAGCACTGAAATATGACAATATGTGCGATTTGCAATTTCAGCATATCGCGTTACAATCGAGTGGAATACATAGCTCTACAGGCACGGCATGCTGTGCCTTTCGTTTTGGCAGGAATATACGTATGCAATGGAAACTATCGCTGGCGCGCCCGATCCCACCCCGCTCAACCGAGGCCGAGACGCTTCAGCGCAACACTCGGCTGGGCGTCGGCAATGGGGTTGCCTTTTCGCTGGCGGAAGCGTTTAGCGATGCGAACCTAGTGCTGACCGTCTTTGTCCGGGCGCTCGGCGCCTCGCCGGTGGTGATTGGCCTGCTGCCAGCGCTTAAAAACGGCGGCTGGCTGCTGCCACAGCTGCTCAGCGCCGGCCGGATGCAGGCGCTCTCGCACAAGCTGCCGGTCTATCGCCGGGTCGGGGTTGTCCGCTTTGGCATCTGGACTCTGATAGCGCTGCTGGTGTGGTTCTCGGGATCGCTGAGCAACGGCTGGCTGCTGGCGGCGTTTCTGCTCGGCTACAGCGCCTACAGCCTGACCGGCGGGGCGGGCTCGGTCGCCTTCCAGGAGGTGGTCGCCAAAACCATTCCGACCCGCCGCCGGGGGGCATTTTTCGGCACCCGCAACCTGCTGGGCGGGCTGCTGGCGTTTTTTGTGGCCAGCCCAATCGTGGCCTGGGTGCTAAGTCGCAACAGCCCGTTTGCCTTCCCGAACAACTTCGGGGTGCTGCTGACACTCTCGCTGATCTGTATCGGCGTTGGGATTGTGCTGTTCAGCAGCGTCAGCGAGCCGCCGACCACCGATCCACCGGCGCCGCTGAACGCCCGGCGCATGCTGGCCCTGATGCCGCAGCTGCTGCGAGAGAACCGCGACTTTCGGCGCTATGTCGGCTCGCGGATGATCACGCGGCTGGGCGGGCTGGCCGACCCGTTCTATATTCTGTATGCCCGCGAGGTGCTCAACGCCCCGCCGCGGATGATCGGGATCTACCTGGCGCTGCGGGTGCTGGCGGCGGCGCTCTCCAACCTGCCCTGGGCGCGTATCGCTGACCGCCACGGGATTCGGCTGCTGATTATCCTGACCGGCGGGCTGATCGTGCTGGTGCCGCTGTGGGCGCTGCTGGCCGCGCCGCTGGGCGGCATGCTGGGTCCAGCGGCGGCGCCGTGGGTCTTTGGCGGAGTCTTTTTGCTGGTCGGGCTGAGCATCGACGGCTCGGTCACCGCCGGGCTGACCTATGTGATGGAGCTGGCCCCAGCCGCCGAGCGCCCGCTGTATATGGGCGTCTCCAACACCCTGATGGGTTTGGCGACGTTCTTTCCAGTGCTTGGCGGGGTTCTGATCAAGACGCTCGGCTATATGCCGGTGTTCAGCATCACCGCGCTGCTGGCGCTGTGGGGCCTGGCCCTCTCGCTGCGCCTGCCTGAGCCACGGACGAATAGTAGCTAGAAGCTGGTAGCTGGCAGCTAGTAAATCCCCACTAGCTACTAGCCACTAGCTGCTGCTACTCTCCAACAACCGGCGGCGCCGCCAGGTAGCTCAGAAACAGCCCGGTGACGCCCGCCATAATGCTGGTGCCTATCCACAGATGCTCAGTGATCACCAGGCCACGGGTCAGCAGAATACCCACATAGTAGGCTATAAAGAAACCAAAAGGCAGCCCAAAGCTGAAGAAGCGCAGCGCCAGAACGCGCTCGACCGAGGGCCGCCAGCGCCACATCCCAAGGTCGGCCAGCAGCCCAACCCCCAGCGCCACCGGCAGCACAACCGCAAATCCCTGGGTGCTCCGCTCGCGGGTCAGGAACATCAGCAGCATTCCGCCAAACAGCAGCAGGGTCACGCTGCCCGCCGGGAGCGGAAAGCGCCGCATCCCAACCAGCAACACGCCCATCAGCAGGGCCGTGAAGACCAGCGTGGCGGTGACGATCTGCAACGCCACAAAGTACCGCTCCAGCCCGACCGTGCGAACAAGCAGACGTGGCGCACCCAACGGATGGGTGTACTGGGTGAAAAACGACAGCGCCAGGTAGACCAGAAACAGTGCCAGCACCGCTGGCAGCAGATCGGCCCAGCCCTTCTGCGGGGTCGTGCGGGCGCGCATCCAGGCCGCCCGAAGTGGCCCGCTCATAAACAAAATCGCCCCAAAGGCCAGCAGCAGATGGGCCGGGCTGATCAGCGCATCAATATCGGCCTCAAAGCCAAAGATACTGTGCCAGACCAGATCAAAGCCGCCGCCAAAGGCAAAGATAATCACGCCGATCAGCGAGATCCGGTAGCCCCTGGGCAGGGCGCGGCTGAGGCTGTGGCCACGCCACATATTGCGCACCTGGCTGCCGCCGATCACGGTAGCCACCGCCAGAAAGCCCGAGTACAGCACCGCATGCCAGAGGGTAAAGAACGTATCGACCAGGCGCTGATCATGCGCCCAGCCATCCCAGTAGAGTCCGCCGATAACCCAGAAGCCCGCCAGCACCACCAGCATGTCGAAGCGGCGGCTGGCGGCCGGATAGTCGGCGGCGCTGACGGTGACTGGCAGGCTCTGCTGCCGTGATTGACTTGTCGAGGTCATAGATCCTCCTAAAGCTTCAAGGTAGGCGCTGGTCCATTCGACGCGATCGTAGGGCGCGATGTTGCATTTCCACAAGGCCGGCCCGGCGCTAGCCCTGCGCCAGCTCGCGCACCTGGGCGGCTGGATCGGCGGCCACCACGATCGACTCGCCGACGAGGATCGCATCGACGCCCCACGATCGCAGCAGCGGCAGATCGCCTGCCCCGCCGATGCCGCTTTCCGCCACCAGCACCGGCCGCCGCTGGTCGCCGACCGCCGGCAGGCCCGCCGCAACCCGCTCGGTGGTGTGCAGATCGACGCTGAAGCTGTGTAGATCGCGATTGTTGATGCCGACCAGCGTCGCGCCCAGCGCCAGCGTGCGGGTCAGCTCCATCGCGGTATGCACCTCCACCAGCGCGGCCATGCCCAGCGCCAGGGTCAGCTCGTGCAGCTCAGCCAGGCTGGGATCATCGAGCATGCCGGCGATCAGCAGCAGCGCGTCGGCGCCATAGGCGCGCGCCTCATAGACCTGGTAGGCATCAAACAGAAAATCCTTGCGCAGCAGCGGGGTCGCGTGGCCGCGCTCGGTCAGGTGCTGGCGGATATTGCGCAGATATTGCAGGCTGCCCTGAAAGAAACGCACATCGGTCAGCACCGAGATCGCCGCCGCGCCGTTCTCGGCATAGGTCAGCGCCAGATCGAGCGGCTCGAACTTCTCGATCAGCACGCCTTTGGAAGGGCTGGCCTTTTTGACCTCGGCGATCAGCGTCAGGCGCTCGGGGTGGCGCAGCGCCGCCGCAAACGGGCGCGGGGCCGGCGCCGCTGCGGCCAGCTCCTGAACCCGCTCAAGCGGCACCTTGCGGCGCTGGCGCTCGACCTCGGTGCGCTTGTGGGCGAAGATCTCGTCGAGAATAGTAGCCATACAGTCGTCCTCCTATCAGATACAAAAAAGCGCGGGACACAGCCGAGCTGCATCCCGCGCCAGCCGAGGCCCGATCTAGTCCTCTTTGGGCATGATCACTGGCGAGCCGACCGCCAGATAGCCATAGCCACGCTCGACCAGCTCATTGTAGTCGGGGATCATCCGCCGGCCATCGATGATCAGGAATGGTGGCTTGACCGAGTTCTCGATCGTGCTCGACAGGCCGCGGAACTCTTCCCAGTCGGTCGAGATAAACAGCATATCGCTGCCCTCCAGCGCCGCCTTCGGTGAGTCGTGATAGGTGATCCGCTCGAACAGATGGTTATGCTCGGGATTGAGGAAGCGCTTGGCCTCGCTGGTTGCCAGCGGATCGTAGGCGCGGATCTCGCGGACGCCCCGGCCAAGCAGCGCCTCGACCACCTGCAGCGATGACGAGTCGCGCATATCGTTGGTGCGCTGTTTAAAGGCCAGGCCCAGCAGCGCCACAGTTTTGTTGTTGAAGCGCACGCCGGCCTCATTGACCGCCCGGTCGATCAGATAGGTTTTCTGGTACTCGTTGATCCCATAGACCGACTGGAGCAGGTCGGTTTTCTGGCCAGCGGACTTCAGCTGATAGATCAGCGACTGAATATCTTTGCCAAAGCACGAGCCGCCGGCCCCGTTGGAGACATACGAGCCCCAGGTGCTGATGCGGTTATCCGAGGTCACGCCGCGCTTGAGATCTTCCATGCGCACATTCGGCATCGCCTCGCCCAGGCGGGCGCCGACACCGTTCCAGAACGAGATGTAGGTCAGCAGCAGGGTGTTGGCAACATACTTGATCGCCTCGGCGGTCTCGGGCGTGGTCTCAAGGTAGCCGATGCGCACGTGATTGACGAACTGCGAGTAGATCCGGCGCATAATTCGGAAATCCTCCTCGGTATCGCCGCCGACGACCACCCGGTCGGGGTGGCGCGATTTCTCAACCGCGTTGCCCTCGGGGAGGAACTCGGGGTTCGAGGCCACACCAGCGTTGGGGACATTGTGGTCGCGCAGCACGCGCTCAAGCTGGCGGGCGGTGCCGATCGGCACCGTGCTCTTGTTGATCAGCACCACGCGGCGCTGGTCGGTGCGCTGGGCCAGCAGGCCGGCGATATGGTTGACCGCATCGAAGTAGAAGCTCAGATCCGACGAGCCATCGCGGTTGGGCGGGGTTGGCAGGCACAGAAAAATCGCGTCCACCCCTTCAATCACCGGGGTGAGATCATCGATGAAAAACAGATAGCGATTAATATTTTCCTGAATAACGCTGGCCAGTCCCGGCTCGCTGACATAGTGCTCAATCTGCTCACGCTCAGCCGAGCGATAGGCCGCCAGACGCTTTTGATCAATATCATATGCATAGACTTCGTGCCCATACTCTGAACAAACGGCAGCGTGGGTCAATCCAACAAAACCCGTTCCTGCGACGATGATTTTCATGATTTCTCCTTAAGGTTGGTTGTGGCACTTAAAAAGTCGTGCCGTTACAGGGAAGCCGTCCTGCTCCCCGATCAATCTGCTCAGGCGTTCATGCCAGCCTGGCGCTGCAGTCGGGCGGCAAGTCGCTCGCGCAACTCATCCAGCCGGCTCAGATAGGCGGGATCGGTGATCACATCGGTCCACATAATCAAGGCATCTTCGCCATTATCGGTATAGTAGCGTGGGCGCGTGCCACTTGGCTCAAAGCCATACTTGAGATACAGGCGCTGGGCCGACTCGTTGGAGATACGCACCTCCAGGGTCAGGCGCGCGGCCTTGATCTCGATCGCCTGATCGATCAGCCCATTGAGCAACAGCTCACCGATGCCCTGGCCACGCTGAGCCGGCGCCACCGCAATCGTCGTGATATGCCCCTCATCCACCATCAGCCAGAGGCCCCCGTAGCCAACGATCGGGTACGGGCTGGGCGGCTGCGGCTTGCTAAACACCGTCGGCAGCAGGGCCTGCAGCAGCGGCTTGCGGCGCGCCGGCGGGCTGGGCGGCTCATTGGGAGGCCGCGTCGGGCTGGCCCGCGCCACCAGATACCGGCTGGTCTCGGGCATGCCAAGCTCGCGCCGATAGGTGTTGGCCGACCAGGGCGCCGTAAAACTTTGCCGCTCGATTTCCTGCACATGGGGAATATCATCCTCATGCATTGGCTGAATAAAATAATACATCGATTGCTCTACTTAATCGGCTTCACCGTGGCCGGGTCGATCAGCAGCTGTGATGCCCGCCGCCCCTCCAGGCCAAACTGCCCACCGGTTTGAAAGGTGCCGGTCACTTCAATCAGACCCCAGACAAATCCATTAGCCGGGCCAACATTGAGCTGCTGGGAGAGATCAGGCGGAAAGCCCTCCATTGCAATTGGTGTACCCAGAGGCTGCGGATTGCTGCCGGTCGGCGTGTCCTTCACCAGCGGCTTTTCGGTCTCAACAGCGCTGGTGAGCAGCCCGGAGGTGGTCTGCGTCCAGTAGTAGAATCCACGAGTTGTCACGGTCTGACCATTATACTGATCAGGATTCTTCTCCAGATCATAGATCGAGACCTGGTTGGGCAGATTTTCGGTTGGCGCTGGATACTTAACCCGCTCGACCTGCTCAATCGCCTTGGCGCTGGTCACCAGCAGGCGGCTCTGATAGGCGCCACCTGGCCCAAACTGACCGGTTTCAAAGCGCCCTTTTAGCTCAACCGCGCCGTAGACCGCATCAACCGGACGATGCAGGTTCGCCGTCACCTCGGCGGGGAAATCGTCCAGCCACACGGCCGTGTCAACTGGCTGCGCATCGGTGCCATCGTCGCGGGTTGAGATGGCCTTGACCAGCACCGACATCCCCGGATCGCCGGGCTTCCATAGATAATAGCCCTGCACCGTCACATCTTTGCCATTGTATGCAGCCGGGGTTTTGGTTAGGTCATAGATTGTCGCTGGCGCGCCACAGGCCGTCAGGACAAAGCAAAAGGCGATTAGGAGCAACCCTCGCACGAGCTGTTGCATTGTATCCTCCATGTATTCATCGGCGTGCGATTATAGCAGATTGCGCCACCAGGCAGCAACAACAGCTCGCTGACTGAGCGAAATCATTATGCTACAATAGCGACAAGGCGGTTTGATACGATTTCGAACGTTTGTATGATCAGCGAACATCCATTCGCTAGAGTTATAGGCATGTCTACACCATCAACAATTGCTATAGACGGCCCGGCAGCGTCCGGTAAAAGTACGCTAGGCCAGATGTTAGCACACCATCTGGGCTATTTATATTTCGATACCGGGGTGCTCTATCGGGCGCTCACCTATGTTGCGCTCAAAGGCCAGCTCGATCTAGCCAGTGGCCCGAGCCTGGCCAACCTGGCCGGCACCACCCTGTTTACCGTGCTGCCACCGACCGTCGCCGATGGTCGCCAGTACACCGTGATCGCCGATGGCGAGGATATCACCTGGATGCTGCGCTCAGCCCAGGTCGAGCGTCATGTCTCGCAGGTCTCGTCGCACCCTCGGGTCCGCGAGATCCTCCAGGAGCAGCAGCGCCAGATTGGGCACGCCGGCCATGTCGTGATGGCCGGGCGCGACATCGGCGTGGTGGTCATGCCCGACGCCGACCTGAAGATTTATCTTGACGCCTCGGTCGAGGAGCGGGCCCAGCGACGCACCAGCGAGCTGCGCGACCAGGGGCGGGCGGTGGAGTACGCTGAGGTCCTCAACGATCTCATCCGCCGCGATGCCCGCGATGCCCAGAACACCTTTCGCGCCGCCGATGCGGTTGCCCTGAGCACCGAGGGCCGCAGCCCCGAGCAGCTCGTCCACGATATCCTGTATCTGACCGGAATGGTGGAAAAAAGCAGCGGGTAGGCCGGCGCAGCGGGTAGGCCGGCGCAGCGGGTAGGCCGGCGTATGCGTTGGCGCTTCTGAACGATCGTGAGAGTATATTTACTAGGCACAATCCATCCACAAACTACATTTTAGAGGGTCCAGGGGGATGAAAACCCCCTGGGTTTCCCTCCGGCGGAGGGACGGAAGGGTGGCGAATCTTAAGAACCCCAGATCCGAATCGAGAACGCATAAGCCCTGGCCAAACCTTAGTGAGATCTGGGTGACCAGCAATCAACACCTCCCGTGGTTCTTTTGTTCAAGGTGGGATGCATGAGCCGTTTCTACCGCTTCTACCACTATCTGGCCAAAGTCTTATTTTGGATCTTCACCCGCCGGATAATTGTACGCGGGGTCGAGCACATCCCACGTCATGGCCCCGCCATTCTGATCTCAAACCACCTGAGCTACTCCGATCCGGCGACGATTATTGGCTATATTGATCGTCAGGTCTACTTTATGACCAAGTCCGAGATGTTTAATGGCGGCTTTATGGATTGGGTGATCACCAGAGCCGAGGCTTTCCCGGTGCGGCGCGGCGGGGTCGACCGTGAGGCGATTCGCCACGCGCTGAGCGTGCTTGAGCGCGGCGATCTGCTTGGCATCTATCCTGAGGGAACCCGCTCGATCGATCACCATGTCCACTCGGCCCGCGCCGGGGTTGTGTTGATCGCCAGACAAAGCGCCGCGCCGATCATCCCAGTGGCGATTACCGGGATGGAGCATGTCTTCCGGCGCGAGTTTCCCTGGGTTGGGCGACCGGTGGTGACCCTGACTGTCGGCGCGCCATTCAGGCTCAGCGAGGTCATGAGCGAACCAATCACCAGCGCCAATCGCGCCGAGGCGGCCGAGCGGCTGATGGGCCGGATTGCTGCGCTGCTGCCACCAGACTACGGTGGCCACGCCCATCCTTTGTTGAGTCAAGTTTAAGCGGAGGGCCTGAAGTCTATGCCAACCCGCAACCCTAACCAAAGCTTCTCGGTTAATCTCCAGCCCGACGAGCGGGTCCAGCTAACCGCCCG
>JACCRK010000258.1 GCA_013813565.1 Herpetosiphonaceae bacterium | reverse complement strand
ATTCAGATCGCCGCCAAGATCGATGGCGATCCGCCGACCGTCTCAGCAATCCAGGCCGGGATCACCCAGGCGCTCCAGGCGCGGCCGAGCCATTAGGGACTAGGGATTTCCCTACTGGTCTAAACCCGGCGCTTGACTTCCGCAATCTGCTTGAACATGCATTCGTGCAGCCTCAAGATACGTTTGCGGAACCCCGTGACATGTACGGCGGGTCTCCGTACCCGCCGCCGACTATCCGAGTTCCGCATAGCTCGATTGGCACAGCATTAGGAGTGACCGATCGGCATCAGGCCGATTGATCATTGATTACTATGAACGATCTAACCCGAGAACTGATGAGTCTGTTCGTCTACCCTGGGCTTTTGACCATGCTGGTCTTAGGCTTGCTGGTGGTTCTGATCGCCCGACTTGATGCCCCTGGGGGCGGGCTGACCCGTGGCATTGCGGCAACGCTAACCGGCAGCGGCTCAGCCGCCCTGCTGATCGCGGCCGTGGCACCGCTGGTTGTGGCCGCCTGGCTGCCGTGGCCCGGGGCACCAAACGGCGAAACGCGCACGCTGGGCGATATCTGGCTGGTGTGGGCGGTGCTGGAGGGCAGCTATCTGCTGGCGCTGCTGCCGGGACTGCAGAGCGCTACGCCAATGAGCACCCGCGCCGCGATTCGCGAGGCCCAGCTTGGCGCGGCCGGACGGATGGCACTGTGGACCGCGCTGGGCGTCGCGATCTGGGCCGGCCAAACCTGGACTCTGCCATCGCTGCCGGCCCACGGGCTGGCCCTGCTGGCGGCGCTAATCGCGCTGCCGGCGGCGGTTGGTTGGGGGCCATTCGCCCCCGACAATGGCACCACCCCCGGCGGCGCGGAGAGCGAGCTTAGTCGCGCCGCAATGCAGCTCGGGCAGTGGGGCCGCGCGCTGCGGGCCACCGTCACGCTGGCGCTGGTGCCGCTGCTAGCCCTGCCACGCATGCCAAAGGTTGACTGGGGGATCAATCTGGCGCTGGTGCTGGTGGTGGTGCTGCTGCTGGCCAGCATCGGGCGGGCGATCAATGGCAATAGCGTGCGGCGTCCGCTGCTGGACGGGCTGCACTGGTGTTTCTGGCGGGCGCTGCCACTGGCAGTCCTAGCCGGAGTTGTGCTTGTGGCTGGTCAACGCTGGCTGTAGATGAGGGATTGAATGAGCGCGATTTACATTGAGGGACTGCGTAAATCCTATGACATGGTGCCAGTGCTGCGTGGCCTGAGTATGAGCGTCGATGCCGGCCAGGTGTATGGTCTGCTCGGCCCGAATGGCGCCGGAAAATCCACCCTGCTCCACCTGATGATGGGCTTTCTGCGGCCGGACGCCGGCCGGATCGAGGTGCTGGGCCTGGCGCCGATGGCTGCCCATCGCCAGGTTGGCTATCTCCCCGAGCGGCTGCGCTACCACACCCACTGCTCCGGGCGCGAGTACCTGCGCTATATTGGCAAATTCGGCGACGAGCACGGGGCAGGGCTGCGCGACCGGATCACCGCGCTGCTGACGCTGGTTGGGCTGGAAGAGGCCGCCGACCGCCGGATGAAGACCTACTCCAAGGGCATGCTCCAGCGGATCGGCATCGCCCAGGCGCTGCTCTCCGACCCCGACCTGCTGCTGATCGACGAGCCATCGTCGGGGCTGGACCCGGCCGGCCAGGTGGAGATGCAGGAGCTGCTGCTGGAGCTGCGCAGCCGGGGCCACACGATCTTCCTGTGCTCACACCAGCTGGATGAGATCACCAATGTCTGCGACCGGGTCGGCATTCTGGTGCGCGGGGAGCTGGCCGCCGAGACCTCGGTCGCCAACCTGCCCGGCACCGAGGGGATTGTGATCACCCTGGTCGAGATGCCGGCCGAAGATCTCGACTACGGCCTGCGGGCCCTCGACCCGACGATCACCCGCGAGGGTCGTCGCATCACGATTCCGGTCAACACCCCGCCGCTCCAGGCCCGGCTCCTGCAGCTGCTGCTTGACGAAGGCTTTACGGTTGCTTCACTGCAGCCAACGCTCGGCACCTTGCGCGATCTGTATCTGCACGTTGTCAGTGGCAATATCCCGCCCACTGAAGCTGCGCCGCAAGTCACCATGCCATTGCTTGACACTCTGTTGGCCGAGGAGGAGAATCAATGACCCGTTACCGGCAAATCTTGGCCTGGACCCGCTTTACGCTCAGCGAGTATCTGCGCTCCGGGCGGGTGCTGATCGAGCTTGGGGCACTGATTGTGTTTGCCTATGTCTTTCTGCGCCGACCAAACACCGCCGCAATTCTAGACGCCACCCAGTTTTTTAGCATGACGGCGGTGTTCGTGCTGGTCCAGACCATCTATACCAGCAGCGTGCTGATGAGCATGGGCAGTCGGGCGCAGGGCTATGTCGTGCTGGCCCGGCCGCTTGGGCGCAAAGGCTACCTGATGGGCCTATTTCTGGTTAGCGTGATGATTGGGATCGCCAATTTCCTGCTCTGCTCACTGATCGTCACCCTGATCAACACGCCAGTCCGCTGGAATTTTGTGATCTGGGGGGCCGGCACGCTGCCGCTGATCCTGGAGATCGGGCTGGTAGCGGCGCTAGTGATGCTGCTCTCCGGGCTGGTGCTCACGTCAGGCTGGCGGCTGCTGGTGCTGGGCGTGGTGGCGCTGGCCTCGCTGGGCAGCGCCGACATCTTTAGCAAGGTGATCGCCCTGGATAGCACCTTTGGCAAGCTGCTTTCGGCCATCCGCACGCTGGTTGGCATTCCGCTTACCCCGCTGCTGGCCGGCTTTGAGCTGACGACCCAGCGGATCTATTCGGCACAGTCAGTGGCGATTATTTTGGGCCAGATCACGCTGCTGGTGGCGGTGCTGGCCTTCTCCATGGCGGCCTTTGATCGCCGTGATATTATTCTGAGTTAGGTGCTCAAAGGACCACGAATGCCTGCTCCAGTGCAGATTATGCCGGTTCAAACCGCTGCCGATCGGCGGCGGTTTATTCAATTTCCCTGGCAGGTCTATCGCGGCGCCCAGCCCGACCCACTGTGGGTGCCGCCGCTGATCAGCGAGCGGAAGACCTTTTTCGATCCGGCTAAGGGGGCGTTTTATCAGCACGCCGAGGTGCAGCTGTTCCTGGCGCTGCGGGGCCAGGCGCTGGTCGGCACGATCTCGGCCCACATCAACCACCTGCACAACCAGACCCACCACGAGCAGATCGGGTTTTTCGGTTTTTTCGAGGTGCTCGACGACCCCGAGGCGGCCCAGGCGCTGCTGCAGGCGGCGGCCGGCTGGGTGCGCGAGCGCGGCTACCAGGCCATCCGCGGCCCGATGAACTTCTCGATCAACGATGAGTGTGGGCTGTTGGTCGAGGGCTTCGACTCGCCGCCAGTGGCAATGATGACCTACAATCCACCGCGCTATATCACCTATATCGAGCAGGCCGGGTTTAAAAAGTGCATCGATCTGTACGCCTGGATGATCGACGACCAAACCTATCGCGGCGACAAGGTGGTCGCCGGGGAGCAGCACAAGCTAATGCGGGTGATCGAGGCGGTCAGTAAAAAATCCAACCTCACCTTCCGCAACTTCGATCTGAACCACTTCCAGCAGGAGATTGATCTGGGCTGGGAGATCTACAACCAGGCATGGGCGGGCAACTGGGGCGCGATCCCGATGACCAAAGCCGAGTTCAATCATCTCGCCCACAGCTTCAAGCCCTTTCTCGACCCCGAGATTATGTTTATCGCCGAGGTTGACGGCAACGCGGTCGGGCTGCTGATCGCCATCCCCGATGTGAATATCCCATTGCGCCACCTCAACGGCAGGCTGCTGCCCTTCGGCTGGGTCAGGTTTCTGTGGCACCGGCGCCAGATCGATACGATGCGCATTATCATTATGGGCGTGCTGCCGCAGTACCGGCGGCGGGGCATCGATGCGATGTTCTACCAGAAGATCAAGCAGGCCGGCGTGCGGCGAGGCTACTTCAGGGCCGAGATGTCGTGGATTCTGGAGACCAACGATCTGATGAACCACGCTATCGCCAAGCTGGGCGGCCACCGCTACAA
>JACCRK010000196.1 GCA_013813565.1 Herpetosiphonaceae bacterium | reverse complement strand
GGGTGCCCTCTGGGCGGGAGGCGAATCACAAGCAACCAACGATCGATGGGAGAACCCATAATCCCTGATAGATGCCGGCGAACTGCTCGGCGCGGTGGCGCGCTGACGCTGCTGAGATCGGCAGCGCGGGCGTGCACAGGGCTGACCTCGATGCGCTATACTTTATCAACATTACAGCGTTTCCGCCTTGTGGCGGTGAGTAGTAGCAGGAACGACCATGACCAGCTTCAAACAGACATTACGCCAGACCGCCGTCAATATTAAAGTCGAACATACCATCTTTGCGCTGCCGTTTGCCTATCTGGGCATGGTGCTGGCGACCAAAACCATGCCCGGCTGGAGCGTGTTTCTGATCGTGACGGTGGCCATGGTGGCGGCGCGCACGGCGGCGATGTCGCTCAACCGCTATCTCGACCGCCACATTGATGCCCGCAACCCGCGCACCGCCAATCGGCCAATTCCCGTCGGCACGCTCTCGGCCCGCTCGGTGCTGGCGGTCGCGCTGGTGTCGCTGGTGGTGCTGGTGATCATGGCGGCGCTGCTCAACCCGCTGTGTCTGCTGCTGTCGCCGATCGCGGTGCTGGCGCTGACCGGCTACTCGGCGCTGAAGCGCTTCACCTGGCTGTGCCACTTTGGCCTGGGCTTCACCGACGCGATCGCCCCGGCCGGCGGCTGGCTGGCGGTCAATCCGCGCTTTTCGCTGCCGATGATCCTGCTGGCGGCGGCGGTCGGCATCTGGATCGCCGGGTTTGATATTATCTATGCCTGCCAGGATGTGGAGTTCGACCGCGCCGAGAGGCTGCATTCGCTGCCGGCCCGCTTTGGGATTCCGACCGCGCTGCTGGTCGCCAAGCTCTGCCACGTCGCGATGGTGGCGCTGCTGCTGGGCGTGGGCGTGGCCCTGGGGATGACCTGGCTGTTCTACGTGGGCGTGGCGGTCGCGGCCGGCCTGCTGATCTATGAGCACAGCCTGATCAACCCACGCGATCTCTCGAAGATCAACATCGCCTTCTTTACGGTCAACAGCTACATCGCCGGGACGCTGTTTGTGTTCACGCTGGCCAGCCTGTACGTTTAAATACAGCGAGGCCGCGCTATTGGATCAACAGCGTGGCCTCGGCTCCATCTGCGTGGTTTTTACGGCAGGAGCAGGTGCAGGTCGCCGAACTCGTGCCACAGGTAGCCCTGCTGGAGGGCCTGGGCATAGGTGAAGCGCAGGTGGGCGCGGCCTGTCAGCGCCTCCAGCATCGCCAGATGGCTGGCCCGTGGCTCGTGCAGGCCGCTCAGCAGCCCGTCGACCGCCCGCAGGCCGCGCTCCGGCGTGATCACCAGGCGCGTCCAGCCCTCGCCGGGGTGGGTGCTGCCGCCGGCGTCGGTGACGGTCTCCAGGGCCCGAATCGCCGTGGTGCCGACCGCGATCACCCGGCGGCCTTCCGCACGGGCCGCGTTGACCAGCGCGGCGGTGGTCGGCGGCACGCGATACCACTCCTCATACGGCGGCTCGTGATCCTCCAGGCTGGCCACGCCGGTGTGCAGCAGCAGCGGCGCGATCTGCACGCCCCGCGCCACCAGCCGCGTGATCAGCTCGCTGGTGAAGGCCCGGCCCGCCGACGGCATCTCGGCGCTGCCCGGCTCGGTGGCGTAGACCGTCTGATAGTACTCGGTCGGCCAGGGCGCTTTGACATAGCCATAGCGAATCGGGAATCCATGGATCTCCAGGTAGGTTAGCAGCGGCATGGGCAGATCGAGGGTCGCGATCCACAGCCGCACCCCGGCGGCCCCAGCGTCCGGGGCGGCCCGGTCGCTGCGATAGGGCGTGTGCAGGGTCGCCGTGGCGCCGGCGGCCAGGGTCAGTGTCTCGCCGGCCTGGGCGTGGCGAAATGGCGCGGTGGCGACCGCGGCCGGCTGGCGCACCTCGACGATCCACAGGTCGGCCGGCAGATGGGTCGACAGGTGCAGCTCCAGCTCCGTCCCATCGGCCCGCGCCGCTGGCAGCGCCGCGTTGAGGGTGCCGCTGGTGTTGATCGCCAGCACATCGCCGGGCTGCAAAAACTCGTCGATCGCGGTGAACCGCGTGTGGATCACCGTATCGTCGGTGTAGTGTGAGACCATCAGGCGCACCTGGTCGCGCCGCAGCCCACGGGCCTCGGGCGGCGCACTCGCCTCCAGCGCAGGTGGCAGCGCAAAGTTGAGCTGGTCATCGATCAGGCTACTGGCGCTGGCCAGCGCGCAGTAGGTCAATGATTCACGAAAAGACGTGGACATACTGTATCCTCAAAAAGCACAAAATCACCATCCTGCTGGTTGAGCTTGTCGAAGCCCGACACGTTCAGCCAGCGCAACAACTAGCAGCTAGCTACCAGCAACTAGCTACTAAACTCCGCCTTGCTATAGCGGCCGCTCGGCAGGTCGCCAGTGATCAGCCGCAGCAGCCCCGGCACGCTGTCCTCGGGCGGCGGGCGGTCGCTGATATCCTCGCCAGGAAAGGCCTCCTGGTGCATCTGGGTGTTCATATCGCCGGGGTCGACCGCGTACACCCGCCACTCGGGCTGCTCGGCGGCCAGAATCGCCGAGAGCTG
>JACCRK010000185.1 GCA_013813565.1 Herpetosiphonaceae bacterium | reverse complement strand
CTCTTCGACAAGCCGCCCTGGGCGCTGCCGCAGAACCCGCTCCAGGCCAAAGCGCGGCTGGGACTGATTGAGATTGGGATTGTGCTGGGTGTGCTGAATCTGCTGTTCGCCGCCTTTGTGCTGATTCAGATTCGCTATCTGTTCGGCGGCGAGACCCAGCTCAACCTGGCCGCGGGCCTGACCTACGCCGAGTATGCCCGCAAAGGGTTCTTCGAGCTGGTCACCGTCGCGGCGCTGACGCTGCCAACCCTGCTGCTGGCCCACTGGCTGCTCAACCCCGAGGCCGGGCGCAGCCTGCGGGTGTTTCAGGGGCTGGCCGGCGGGCTGATCGTGCTGCTGAGCGTGGTGATGGTCTCGGCGCTCCAGCGGATGCGCCTGTATCAGCAGGAGTATGGCCTGACCGAGCAGCGCCTGTACACGACGGCCTTTATGGGCTGGCTGGCGCTGGTGTTCGTCTGGTTTGGGGCCACGGTGCTGCGCAATCGGCGGCCGCCATTTGTCGCGGGGGCGGCCGGGCTGGGGCTGGGTGTGCTGCTGCTGCTGAATGTGCTCAACCCCGATGCCCTGATCGTCAGCACCAACGCTGGCCGCGTCGCCATTCGGCCGTTCGACAGCCGCTACGCCACCAGCCTCAGCGCCGACGCGGTGCCGGCGCTGATCGCCGCGCTGCCGACGATGGGCACCGAGGAGCGCTGTGTCACCGCCGCCGATCTGCTCAACGACTGGGGAAAACCCGAAACCGCCGACTGGCGCACCTGGAACTGGAGCCGCACACAGGCCCGATCCACCGTCGAGGTCAACCGCGCCTATCTGGAGGAAAACGCCTGCTTCCAGGGCCGCTGAGCCTGATTGAGTGATCAATGATCAGGGATCAGTGGCCAGCAGGCGGGAAATCCAGGCGCCGATCCCTGACCACGAGCCACGAGCTACGAGCTGCCAGCTACTCGACCCAGCGGTTGCATCCAGACCAATTTTGTGGCACGATAGCTCCAACGATCATTCCATCTCGGCAAGCAAAAGGAGCTACGGTGTTGCCCACTCGATTGACTGGCAATTGGCGCCTATTTGTCGGACTGCTGGCTCTGGCGCTCGTGGCGGCGTGTGGTGCTCCGGCCGCCCAGGTTGAGCCGATTCGGATTGGGGTGATTGCGCCACTGACGGGCCAGTTTGTGGAGAATGGCATCTCTACCCGTCAGGCCGCCGATCTGGCGATCAAGGACATCAATGCGCAGGGTGGCCTGCTGGTCGACGGAGTTCGCCGCCCGGTTGTGCTGATCTATGGCGATGACCAGGATAATCCCGAGATTGCGGTGAATGTTGCTAAGCGCATGATCAATCAGGATAAAGTTGTGGCCCTGGTGGGGCTGCCGTTCAGTCGCATGGCGATTCCGGTGGCCAATATCGCCGAGCAGGCCCGCATTCCGCTGATCAGCTCCACCTCGACCAACCCTAAAACTACCGCAGGCAAAAAATATGTCTTTCGAGTCACCTTTACCGATCCGTTTCAGGGCAGTGTGATGGCCCAGTTTGCCCGCAACGACCTCAAGGTTGAGCGGGCAGCCGTGCTCTATGATGAGGCCAGCGATTACAACCGCGGCATCGCCGAGGTGTTCAAGCAGGTCTTCACGGAGAGTGGCGGCACCGTGGTATCCTTCGAGCCCTATATCACTGGGGCGACGGATTTCCGGGCGGCCCTGGGGCGGATCAAAGCCAACCAGGCCCAGGTTCTCTTTCTGCCCAACTACTACACCGAAGTCCCGCTACAGGCGCAGCAGGCGCGTGAGCTTGGAATGGATATTCCGCTCCTCGGCAGCGATGGCTGGGATATCAAGGCGCTGGCGCCGCTGCCAGAGCTCGATGGCGCATATATTAGCCAGAGCTGGCACCCCGATACGGCCAATCCGCCGGCCCAGGTTTTTATTAAAGCCTATCAGGCCGCCTACAATGGGGCGGTGCCCTACGATATCGAGGCCAACACCTACGATACCTTTGGCCTGCTGTTTCAGGCAATTCAGAATCAAAAAAGTAGCGACCCAGAGGCTATTCGCGCCGGGCTGGCGAACCTGAGGTACACCGGCGTGACCGGCCAGATCACCTTCCATGGCAGTGGCGACCCGGCCAAGATCGCGGTGATTGTTCAGTTTAAAGATGGCACCAATGTCTTCCATCAAAGCGTCAATCCGCCCTAGCAGGAGGCTGGTATGTCAGCACGCTGGCGCTGCTGGCCTGTGGGGCGGCCGTTCCTCAGCCAGAGATTCGGATTGATGTCAACGAATGCCCAGACCACCACCGGCAAAGCCTGCATCGTTCGATCCGGCTTTGTTGATGATCCCCAGGGGCTGGCCAGCATCACCGACTCCCAGGGCGTTAATGGTACAATCGGGTATCATGGAAACGGCGACCCAGCTAAGCATGGAGTGATCGTCCAGATCCACGGTCTTAAGCCAGCGTTCTATACGTCGGTTACGCCATAGCAGCGTTGAAGCTGTAGGCAAGCAGTTCGTTGTAGCAAAGTAGCACCCAGGGACGCAGCCTCATGCGTTCTGCCTGCTTGAGGCAAATAGTCAATGAAATTTTGGACCCGTAGCCTCATTGCCCGACTTGTCACGTCGTTTCTGCTTGTGGCAACTATTGCTGTGGCCCTGCTTGGCTATACGGCCTATCGCCTTGGCACCGAATCGATTCAGCAGTCGGTGATTGAGCGCCTCAGCGTGGCCTCGTCGCTGAAGGAAGGCGAGCTTAATCGCTGGGTCGATGATCAGCGCCAGGAGGTTCAGGTGCTGGCGGCCTCACCGATTATCCGCCTGAATGCGGCTGAAGTCGTGCGCAACGATCCCAATAGCCCAATCTATCGCTCCTCATATCAAATTCTGACCACCTACCTGCCCTCGATTGTGCTGAATAAATCCAGCCTGACCGAGATTTTCATCCTCAGCAACGATGGCGGCAAAATCGTCTACTCCACCGATAAAAATCGCGAGGGCCTGTTTCGGCTGGCCGATCGCTATTTTATTCAGGGCCAGCGCGCCGCTCTGGTGCAAAATGTCTATCCTTCGCCCATTACCCTCAAGCCCACGATCACGATCGCCGCGCCGCTGTTTGATGCCACCGGCAAGCCCTTCGGGGTTTTGGCCGGCCACATCAACCTGGATCGGCTCGACCAGATTGTGTTCGAGCGCGTTGGCCAGGGTGAGACCAGCGAGTCGTATCTGGTCGATCGCTTTAATGATTTTGTCTCCGGCCAACGCTTTGGGCGCAGCGATTTCCTCCGTGGCGTGCATACCGTCGGGATTGATGCCGCCATCCGCGGCGAGGATGGCTCGGCGCTGTATACCAACTACGATGGGGTGCCGGTCGTTGGCGTGTATCGCTGGATCGAAAAGCGCGAGTTTGCGCTGATCACCGAGATCAGCCAGGATGAGGCCTTTGCGCCCGCCCGACGCCTGGGCCTGATTGTGTTCGGGGTGGGGTTTGTGCTGGAGCTAACAATTGCGCTGGTGATCTATCTACTGACGCGCCAGATTGTGCGCCCGGTCAGCGCGCTTACCCGGACCGCCGCCCAGGTTGCTGCCGGCGACCTGACGGTGCAGTCGACCGTGTTCACCAACGATGAAATTGGCGTGCTGGCCCGCACCTTCAATCGTATGACAACTCAGCTCCGCCAGGGGCGTGAACATCTTGAGGAGCAGGTGGTCGAGCGGACCGCCGAGCTGCGCGATACCAACGCCCGCCTCCAGCAGCTCGCCACCGAGCTAAGCGAGAAAAACCAGTATCTCCAGCAAGGGCTGACGCTGGCCCACGACATTCAGCTGGGCCTGCTGCCGGACCGGCCACCCTGGCACGGCGAGCGGCTCATCGCCGCCGGGCGGTCGCTGCCCTCCGCTGAGGTCGGCGGCGATTTCTATACCTTTGTCGATATTCGCGACTCGGAGCACGTCGCGGTGGCGATTGGCGATATATCGGGCAAGGGCGTTGGGGCCGCCCTAATGATGGCGCTGACCTCAAGCACGCTCGAGGAGCGCGCCCGCGAGGGCACCCAGCCAGGTGCGCTGCTGAGCGAGCTGAACACGCGGCTGGCCCCGCGGCTTAAGGCCAACAAGATGAATGCCGCCCTGCTGTATGCCATGTTCGATCTGAAAAAAGCGATTATGTACATTAGCAATGCTGGCATGATCGCGCCGCTGCTCATTCGCAACGGCGCAGTCAGCTTCATCGATGTCTATGGCCTGCCGCTCGGCTCGCTGCCGCAGCTCAGCTACACCCAGCTTGAGGTGCCGCTCCAGCCCGGCGATAGCATTGTGCTAATGAGCGATGGCGTGGTTGAGGCGCACAATGAGCAGGGTGTGATGTTTGGCTTTGAGCAGATCGAGGCGCTGTTTATGAACCAGCCAATCCACAATTCGCTCGATGTAAGCCTGGACTACACGCTGGCCCAGGTGGCCGAGTTTATCGGCGCCAGCGAGCAGCACGATGATGTGACGCTGGTGCTGCTCCACTTCAATGGCGCCGAGCAGCAGTAGCCCTGCCCCAGGCTCAGCGCCGCTTGCCGACCACGCCCATCAGG